>VXTZ01000027.1:0-6290 GCA_009837205.1 Candidatus Dadabacteria bacterium
CCTTTATCACGTTCCACCCCGCCCCCCTGAAGATTCTTTCGTGCTCCTGTATTATCTTGCCGTTTCCCCTGACAGGTCCGTCAAGGCGCTGGAGGTTGCAGTTGATCACGAATATCAGGTTGTCGAGCTTTTCCCTAGACGCGAGGGTGATGGCTCCCAGGGTCTCGGGCTCGTCGGTTTCCCCATCCCCGATAAAGGCCCATACCTTGGCGTCGGTTCGGGGCTTTAGGCCCCTGTCCTCTAGGTACCTGTTGAAACGTGCCTGGTAAATCGCCATTATGGGAGAAAGTCCCATCGAGACCGTCGGGAACTCCCAGAAGTCCGGCATTAGCCAGGGGTGGGGGTAGGAGGAGAGGCCGTCTCCGCCGAGCTCCCTCCTGAAATTGCGCATCTGCTCGATAGAGACCGTGCCTTCTAAAAACGCCCTTGCGTATATGCCCGGCGAGGCGTGTCCCTGGAAGTAGATCATGTCCCCTTCCCGGCCCTCGTCGCCCGCCCTGAAGAAATGGTGGAAACCTATCTCGTAGAGCGTTGCGGCCGAGGCGTAGGTCGAGATATGTCCACCGATGCCGTCGCTTATCCTGTTTGCGCGCACGACCATGGCCATGGCGTTCCACCTTATTATGCTTCTTATGTTGCGCTCTATTTCGTAGTTTCCGGGGTAAGGAGGCTGGTCCTCGAGGGCAATGGTGTTCACGTAAGGGGTGTTCGCAGCGTAGGGAATCTGCACGCCTTTTTTCTGGGAGTATATTCTGAGCTTGCGAAGCAGATCGCTTGCCCTCTCGCGCCCGGAATTCTCAATCACGTATTCAAGCGATTCGATCCATTCCCGGTCTTCGGCTTCTTCTTCCGATATCTGAGGATCTTCTTCCATTATCCGTACAAAACGCGGCGAAGCGGGGCCGCAGGGGAATTTGCGGCACAAAACAACCGCGTGGTTTTTACAATCTAGAACCCGACCCCGAACACTTAAAATGGGTCAAAGGCGGAAGCCTGGATTCGGAAAAGCATTTTAACCGCAGAGGAGAAAATATCACTACTTGAGAGGAACTATTTCAGCGCTTCTCTTCTTCGAGGATTATCCGGGCGTTTTATGTCTCCAAGTCTCGCATTATCCAAGCGTTCGAAGTACAGGTCGAATCTTCCAACATCATCCTCAGGCGCGACGCTATTTGGGCCGCAAGAAAGTGTAAAATACATTCGTAACATTTATGCCCTAAACCAGTCTTCGCAGTTTTAAGAGGAGGTCATTCCAAGAGCGTGGGGAAATCGCTAAATCCCATGAATTCACCCAAAAACTCTCATTGGAAATTGGGATTTGCTCTTATATTCGCTACAATGAATATAACTCGTTATGGCACGCAGGCAGACTAGAAAGAACGCTTCTAAGCGTAAATATACGATGACCGTGGCCGGTCAGCTTTTCAACCACCTTGGCTTGCAGATGTATTCCGGCGCGGTGCCCGCGATTTCCGAATTTATCTCGAATGCCTACGACGCCATGGCGAGAAACGTGTGGGTAACAATTCCAACTGGACGCCCTATAGAGTCGGATGATCAGATCATCGTCAAGGATGACGGTCAGGGGATGAGTTATGAAGAGTGCAATTTGTTCTATCTATTGGTCGGCAGGAATCGCCGCTCAACCCAAAACGAATGGACGAAAGAATATAACGGTTTATCTCCGCGAAAAGTCCAAGGACGAAAGGGAATTGGCAAACTGGCTGGATTCGGCGTCGCCAATATAATTGATGTCCGTACGATTAAAGAAAAAGAGGTTTCTCACTTCAAGCTCGACTTCGAAGATATAACCAAAAGTTCCGAGTTCGCAGATGCGCAAGGATACGAGCCCGATGCTTTGCCTGATGATGGGGAGAAGACCAAAGAGAATCCAGGTACCGCGATAACCCTCTCCCAATTAAAAATCAACAGGGCCATTAATGAAAAAGAGTTCAAAACTAGTCTCGCAAGACGGTTGCTGGTACTAGACAGCGAATTCATCGTTCATGTAAATGGAAAAGCGATTACGCGACAGGAAATTCCTTTTCAATTCCGATTTCCAGAAAAAACTGGAGAATGGGAAACCACCGATCTAAAAAATGGACAACAGATTCAATGGTGGGCGGGTTTCTGTAAAAATACGATCCCAAACGAAGAACAAAGAGGATTCGTAGTCTATGTTCGCGGTAAGTTAGCTCAGACGCCTTGGTTTTTTGATCTTAGCGGCGGAGTATGGGGACAACATGGAATGCAGTATCTCACTGGTGAGGTGAAAGCGGATTTTCTTGATGAAAGAGTTGATTTGATCGCTACTGACCGAGGTACCATCCGGTGGGAAGACCCAATAGCCTTTCCATTGAAGGAATGGGGTCGAAAAAAAATAAAGGAACTCTTAGGATCTTGGACTGATAAGAGACGAGAAGATAAGGAAAAAAGCCCTAGAATAATTCGTTACCTAGAACAAGCGAAAAAGCTTCCCAAGAGGGAACAACAGACTTTTAAGACAGTCGTTAATCGTATCTGTTCAATTCCTCAGCTTGATAAAGACAAGGCAGGAAAAGAGATCACGGACGAACTCGTAGAGTTTGTCTATAATGCTCTTACGAACCGAAGCTTCTTTGAAGCTATAAAAAGATTAAATGCTGTATCTGCGGAAGATGTAGCCCGTTTTAACAAAATACTTTCCGAATGGGACATTATGGAGGCGATAAGCACCGCCCACCTTGTCAAAGGACGCATTGAGATAATTCAGAAATTCAGGCAAATGATAGAGGAGAAAGTTCCTGAGAAGCCTGACATGCAAAATTATCTCAAGGAGCATCCGTGGCTGATTGATCCGAAATGGACTATGCTTGCTCATGAAAAGTCGCTTGATACATTAATAAAGGAAGAATTCGGTCTTCCGTCCTCAGGCGAAAAGGAAGGCCGGGACCGTCCCGATTTTTTCTGTATAGGAGACAAATATCAAACCGCTTACGTGATTGACGTAAAACGTCCCGGTTTGCTTGTTGGACGAGACGAATTTGATCAAATTCGGAACTATGTTCTGTTTCTAAGAAGAATCCTGCAAAAGCAATCTACGGATAGTGAACACGGAAGGTCATTGGTTAAAGGGCTCTTAATCGCGGATCGAATACGTGAAGATGATAGAGAGCACGGACAAATGGGGCAAGACTCTGGAGTGTTTGACATTCGGACATGGCAAAGCCTTCTAATGGGGGCGGAGGCCATGCACAAAGAGTTCTTCAATGTAGTAAAGATGCGGGCGCCTTTTGATGATCCAAGAATGAAGGAGCTTTCGACGAGTATTCCAGAAGTTGATACTGTAGAAGAACGGAAAACGGATAGACGCTCGTGAAGAATAAAAAAAACAAGATTGGGCAAGTGAGAGGTGAAAAACCTATTGCCATAGATCTATTCGCCGGATGCGGCGGGCTTACTCGCGGGCTTCGCGAGGCAGGCTTCCATGTCGCCGCAGCCGTGGAGATTGACCCTATTGCGGCTAAGACATATAGGTGGAATAACAGGCGCACTAAATTGATTGAGAAAGACATTCGAGATGTATCAGCCCAAGAGATACTACAAGCCGCTGGTGGCGAGAAAATCGCCTTGGTGGCGGGTTGCGCGCCTTGCCAAGGATTCTGTTCCCTAACCGCGAAGTACAAAAGAGACGATCCGCGCAACGAACTTCTATTGGTTATGGCTGATCTGATCAATGAAATTCAGCCCGAGGCTATAATGATGGAGAATGTTCCAGGTTTGGCGCGGAGAGGAAAACCCATTTTTGAAAAATTCCTGAGGATTCTGGGGCATCTTGGATATCAGTGCGAATGGAGCATCGAGCAAATGGCCGATTTCAATGTTCCGCAGTCTCGAAGAAGATTAGTTCTTTTAGCGGGACGAGGTTTCAAAATACCTTTCCCAAAAGCTACACGCGCTCGTTCGCCTCAAAACGGTTCTGGTCTGAAAAAATGGATGACGGTACGAGAAGCTATAAGCCATATGAATGAGCCAATCACTTTGAAGGCTTCCAGGGGCCGCGGAGGGCCGCAATCGCACAACTGGCATGTCGTCCGCGATTTGTTGCCTAGAACCAAGGAACGACTTCGCGCCGCCAAGCCTGGAAAAAGCTGGCAAGAGGTAGAAGAATCGTTGCGACCCAAATGTCATCGCAACGGATACAAAGGGTTTACCAACGTTTACGGCAGGATGGAATGGGATCGAGAGGCTCCAACTATTACCGGTGGTTGTACCGTTGCGTGCAAAGGAAGGTTTGGTCACCCTGACGAAAATAGATACACGATTTCAGTGCGAGAGGCGGCGTTGCTCCAGACTTTTCCTGAGCGCTATAGATTCGTCACTGACCGCATCGATTCCGTTTGCGATATGATTGGAAATGCAGTCCCCCCGCTCTACGCGAAACTGGTCGCTAGGAAAGTATTGGCCGCTATTAATGATTGAAGGCTTTCAGATGCGAAGCGCTAAAACTCGTTCTTCTCCTCAATTCGAGATTTCACGGCCGCATATGGCCAAAGTCAAATCAAAAAATACAGCGCCGGAGTTAAAGCTAAGACGATTATTGCTTGATATGGGCTATAGAGGCTACAGGATTCATTACGGCAAGTTGCCGGGACGGCCTGATGTAGTTTTTACGAAATATAGGAAAGTGATATTCGTGCACGGATGTTTTTGGCATGGGCATAATTGCAAGGCTGGTAGAAATACGCCAAGAACCAATAAAGATTACTGGGAACCGAAATTGCTACGTAACGTTGATAGAGATAAAAAACGTCTAAGACAGATCAGGAAAAAGGGATGGAGGGTTCTAGTGGTTTGGGAATGCCAGTTAAAGAATCCTGAGTTTATGCAGAAAAGACTTAAAGAATTTATGCGTTCAAGCGGAATTAAACCTCAATGAAGTAAAACGGGAATACGACAGGAAACTTGCTCAGAGAGGAAAGATCAAAATCTAATCTGTGTAAAATTGTATATAACCTCCATTGTTCGGGACTTATATACTTTATCGCCCAGAGAATTAGGGGGAGAGCGTCATTGTTAGTTTGTTTCCTCCTTGGGTCTGTTGTCTTGGATACATCCGCAGTCAGCATGAAGCTCTATGTCAATCCTGACCTTATCCACGTTCGAGACGTATTTCCGAAACATTTCTACCACTTTCAATGCTTCGTCCATGGGGTCAAGTCCGTCCATCTCCTAGAACCGGTTCCACACCTTCAGGCGCTCGTCGTCCATTGCCTTTGCTTTTATAAAAAGAGAGAAGAGATTTAGACTTTATCTAAATTTCCTCAATCATCTTCTCAACAAAATCATAGCCTAGATCACCTTCTATTATTGAGTAACCAGAGAAAACTGGCCAAATAAAACTAGACAACCTTTCTTCTTCGTCTTGGTATAAACCAATGCTCCTATTTTCTAGACGTATGAGAAGTCCCTCCAAATGCTTAAAGAAACCGAAGATCTTCTCATTTTTGATAGGGTAATTGTGAAGGACATAATCTATCTCTTTCGAAAGAACCTTAAGATTTATAATGATTTCGCGATATTCTGGCACATCTCCTTTGCTCATATAGTTGCGAAATGCATAAAATCCTTCATGACCTTCCGTGCCATCCTCGAATGCCTCTCTGAAGCCATCAATCGTTAGAAGTTTCTTTATAGTGCAGCTATCCACTATCATCAAATCAGTTCGTCCACCTTTCTGACTAGCAGAAATAATTTCGTGCAGAATAGCCTCCTTCACGTTTGCATATTGTTGTTTCAGATTAACCTTGATTATGCGGCGTTTTTTCCGCTCCGGAATATGAACAACAAGAAAATAGAATAGAAATGAAATAAGGCCGCCGATGAGAAACGGGGAGGAGATGTTGTAGAATGCAGTCCAGAACCCCGTTTCGGTATAAACAACATGGAGGAAATTGTTGGTAACAACGAGAATGAAAAATAAAAGATTAACTAAGAACCAAAATAGAATTCTAGATAACAGACCTAAAATATTGCGATATAGTTCCTGCATACAAGAAAGTAATAGTCGTAATTTTTCATTTATCATAAGAAAAATTTCTTGCGTCCTGCCTACTAGCCAACTTCATAAAGATTGCGTGGCTTATATTTCGCTTGGTAAATTAACAAATCCATAACAGTAGTCAAAAAAGATCGCGATCAAGCCATTTTCTCGCTCATAACAAGCAAAAAAGACTTGATGAATTCCGTGGTCATTATGGGGAAAAGCTGCGATTCCCTAGGGCAGAGGCTGCGTAGAAAAACTTCGGGGA
>VXTZ01000027.1:6300-56278 GCA_009837205.1 Candidatus Dadabacteria bacterium
TCTTCTATCTAAAACACTCTAAAAAAGCTTTAGGAAAAAAGAATAAAAATGCTCAGAAAAGAAATTTGAGGCGTCGCCTAGTCACCCCCGGAGTATGCAAGGAGATCTGCATCTCCTCCTACGGAACTTTTGGGATCCAAGGTTTTCCTCGGCAGTCGCAAGCAGGTTTTGTCTGCGTCAAACTGAGCAACAATTTTGTACGTTCTTAGGGTTTTGGAGTTGTTAGAAGTGATTTGAAGGTCTTTAAAGGGTAGGAATTCGAGTTGGTTTATGCTACACTGTGTGCTTATAAGGCCGTTGTTCTCCTGTGTTATAACGTATTGTGATCACTCATACTTATACCACAAGCAACGGCTTTTCTATTAGAAGAATATAGGCGAAGTGTAAAAGAGATAAGCATCGAGTTTGGGTCGACAGGATACCTTGTAAAGATCACGGCAATTAGTGAAGACGGTTCCCGTGTTTATTTTGACCTCCGCAATGGTAACACAGGCTCCTTTCGCAATGCAGACCAAGAATATTCCATCGGTGAAGTTCTACTCATAGCTGATAATACGGATAACTCCGGCTTGAAAATTGAAAAAGCGCCTAATAGCGCTTGGCCTGATGCACTGTGGGTCGGAATCGTGAAGATTAAGCTTTCAGACATCACGGTAATCGATTCAGGCGGAAGGTTTCGGGTGGTCCCGACAGTAACCACGCCTAGTTACGATATCGGAAACACAGTTCAGGCCGGGGATGTGCAGGGAGTCACTAGGGTACTTTCCGAGACACCGATCAAGTACATTGATTTGCCGGAGGTGGATGATTCGGTTATTGATCAGTTCCGCTCAGAACATCCCAATGAGTCCGACCTCGGATTTGATGATTTCGGAGGTCTCCCAAGGGTTGTGGCTAGGGCGCGGGAATTGATTGAGGTACCACTAGCGAACAGCAAATCTCTGTCGGCGATTGGAGCACGTCCGATTAAGGGTGTACTTTTCACCGGGGAGCCAGGCACCGGGAAGACGATGTTGGCTCGTATAATTGCCTCGCAATCTGAGGCAACTTTCTACGAGATTTCTGGCCCAGTGATATTCAGCAAGTGGTATGGGCAGAGCGAGGAGTTGCTCAGGAAACTGTTTGAAAAGGCGGGGGAAGAGAAGAAAGCGATCATCTTCTTTGACGAGATCGATAGTATAGCCGCTCAGCGTGGAGACGAATCACATGAGGCATCAAAACGCGTTGTCGCTCAATTGCTTACGCTCATGGACGGGTTCGCTTCCGACACTAGCATTATTGTTATTGCTGCGACCAACCGACCTCAGGACCTCGATGTCGCCCTTCGAAGGCCGGGTCGCTTTGACTGGGAAATCGAGTTTCCCTACCCGGACGAGCGTGACAGAAAAGATATCCTGATAAAGACAGCGCGCCGACTCTGCACTAGAGAGCCGCTTCCCCACGCTATGATCGCAGAGAGGTCTGCCGGGTGGTCGGCAGCAGAACTAGCACAGATTTGGAGTGAGGCTGCATTACTGGCCGTTCAAGACCAGCGAAAGCAAATTTATGAAGAGGACTATATTGGCGGGTTCGAGCGTGTCTCCCGCAACCGGAATCGGGCGGGAGGTGTCAGGCGGACTGGAGGCAATTGATGAGTGTCGCATCTCGCATACGAGATTGGCTGCGATGCGCAAAGCCCCGACGGATCACGCAGAACTCCACCGGGCTGTTGCGGGAGTTCGTCTATTTGGACGAAGTGTCTGTCTATAGCATCCTAGCCTCACGAAAGGATGGAATCGCCGCCGAATTCACTGAGAGCCAGACGGCCTCTCTGAACACAGATGTCGAGGGTTCACTTAGCGTTGGGTTTAATGCGACGAAGGCAAAGCTGGGCTCTAAGCGGCAGAGTAGCCATGTTCAGAGTTCTCAGGTGCTGCGCAAGGCGATCATTCAGACGAGCTTCAAAGAACTGTACGATATTGAACAGTATTCGCTCGCGTTGAGTCCGCCTGACGCCGATTGTGTGCCCACAGTTCATACAGTCGACGATCTTGAGAAGAGACTCGATCTATCTGTCAAAGATGCTTGGCTTATCGATCCGAGCACCCTATGTCGAGGCGAACTCTTAGAAGTGGAAGTAGATCTGGAAGCTGATCCGATTTTTCGCATGGCTTCAATCATTACAACTCTTCAAGAACTCATGGAGGACAACGAGCATCTGTTCGGGAATGAGATTTCCGCCCAACTGCCTCAGATGCGTTCGATGGCGCAGTTACTGGAGAGTTTGCTCGTTGGCCTCGTTCCTATCCGAGGACGCCTTGTAGATTACAAGTCAGCCAAAATTGGTGATCGTGATATCTTAGTGCACCGATTGCTTCTTGAACAGATACCACCCGCCACCCAGCCCAAAACCTACCCTGCGTTTGTGGTCGGTGTTGCTCAGCATGATTTGTTTTGGAAGGATATTAGACGCGTACTATTCTCTCAGGCTCAGTACACTGTTTTCTGTCGGCTCGCAATAAGCGGTTTGGTGGAGAAGTGGCATCCAGTCAAGGTAGCGGGTGTTCTTGCGGGGATTGTCCCACAATTTGATGAATTGATTAGAGAATTCAGCGAAATAGCAAGCCGAGCCATGACTGCTACAGCCGACGCTTCAACAACATCGATAGGCGAAGACGAGCATTCAGCTACGGACATGATCAAAGCGTACGCCGAATTACTCTTAACCCACCAAGGTAGCACCCTCAACCCTGACATGATTGACGACATGATTCAAGGGATCTCGCCCGAACGTGACTGGCTGAGCAGTGTAGATGGACGACGAGACGTGTTTTACAAAGTGATGCAACGGGTCGAAAAGGCATTAGGAGTAAAGATATCGGGCGAAGTTGCTTACGAGATCAGGGATGCTGCCACGCGCAATGTCGGCCTCGCGGGTGTGCGGGTTCCTCAGGCGTCGAGCGGCAGAGAATACGATGCTGCGCCGGTTCCTAGTGGCCATGAAAGGTTCCTAGACACCGAAATCATAGCGATCTATTGGTAATCGTGCGGTGAGATATGAGTATCCAGTGTAGGCAGCGGTGCAAGAATGCTCCGTAGAAACAGCATAGAGGGGTGAAGAGGTTGCGGAGCGCTAAGTTAACGGGGGCGCACATAGCGCATACTGTGAATTACTCTCTTATAGGAGAGGGATATCGGGATTGGCCATGTTGGTGCTCAGGTTCAATCTTGATGCTGTAATCTATTATACAAAAAACACCAAGGAGAGTGTCGTTTAGCTAGTTATGCTATTTGTCTAGTTATGTATATAAGTTCCAATCTTTAGGCTATAGAGGGTATCGATTACCCGCTCTTTCGCAAAGAAGCAAACAAAACCAGTTCTTCTATGAGTTCTCGCATTTCCGAGGGAATCTCATCAACGTGCATGGCGTCAATAATTGCGGCCGGAGTGACGCTGACACCATAACTACCCTGCAAGTATTCATTAACGGTACTAATCGCCTCTTTGCCTGGGATAAGCTTGTAACGTTCGACCGGATCACTCCACAACCCCTCGAATTTTTCCAAACTTTCGACATCTATCCGTGCATCATCAACTTTAGTCCCTCGAGAGCGAGCAAATCTTCTATGGTGAGACAGAAATTGAGCTTCCACTGAACTTTTTTTATCCGCCGCAAACTCGTCTAACATCACCGCCGCCTCGGACACATATTCAATCTCCTTTCTCGTTCGCCGCACCTGATCCGAGATCCTTCTTCTTGCCGCCCGGTCTATAGCGGATGGCACCAGCACAAAATTCTCGATTTCCTTACGGTCAAGAATCTCCACATACTCACAAAAATCCCGGCACTTGTTTTCTATTTCCTCGCACTCCTCATCCGACCGGTAATCCCGATCAAGTATAGCGGCGGCAAGGATACCGCTTTCCAAGGTAGTTTCCATACCCTCCTTTAGAGACCTAATGCGGTCCGGATTAAAACCACCAACCGGAACTACTGCGAAGCCGTGTCGATTGCTTACACTTTCTTTTTTTAATTTTCGCGCGAACGCACCGAGAATATGGAAGTCCTTGCCCTCCACGAAAACGGCTTTCCGCGTTTTCGCCAATTGCGTAAGGGTCGGGTTGGTAGTCGAGCCTAATGCCGCAAACACTTCAACCAGTTGAGACGGGTTTTTCAATCGACGAGCGGAACTTAAGCGTTTGTCGATAAAAACGATATCTGTGGTTTCGGCCTCGGCGATTATTTCCGTCGAGTGAGTCGCGATCAGAATATCTGGACCTAGGTCGCGCAGGAGTAAGAGCAACTGACGTTGCAACTCCGAGTGCAAATAAATGTCGGGTTCATCAATCAAGAACAGCGATGAATCAGCTGATTGTATCAAATGCGTTAACATCTGACACCAGACCTGAAACCCGAAGCCCGACCAAAACAACTCCCGCATAACCCGATCTTCAAGGCAGAACATGTGTAGTCGCGTCGGTTTATGTGTCATATCAACATCGGGTCTCTGAATATCCATCCCAGGCCATGTCTCGGCCAAAACCTTGCGAAATTTTTCAAACTGTTCGGGGTAATAATGCCAGATATTGCGAAAATTCCGTGCGGCCCTGTAGTTAAACAACGCCCGGCGCGCTGCCTCCATCTGATACAAAGGTTCATGGTGTTCCACCGGTCCGAGAATCGGCACGAAACCAATCCTGCATTTAAATTCCCTCTTTACGCTTGACGGAGTCCTTGGAGAACCTCTTGGAGTGTCCAGTGTGAGTACGCAGGAACCCGGCGCCAGAAAATGAAGCGTCAAAGTATTTCCGTTTGACAGAGTGAATTTTATTTCGGCGCCCTGCTCGTCCTCATAATTGAAGAAGATGTTTTCTTCCGCTATGGAAATGTCTGACAAATCAACCGTATAACCGAAACCCAGTTCACCACTATGCATCGGCTTTCGCGCGTTAGCGATACGCATAGCGGAAGCCAGAATACGAAATGCCGTGAGCACGGTCGATTTGCCACAGTTATTCGGACCGACCAGTATGTTAAAATGCTTCAGGTCGATTCTGAAAGTCCTAAAGGCTTTAAATCGCTTGAATTCGATACGGGTGAATCTATCGAAGGTGTCTGTTTCAACCATGTAAAAACCCTTTTTTGCCGCGCTAAGATATAGGGAAAAACTAACTTATTCACATGGGCAAACAACTTTTTGAAGGAATCGGCGACTATCACCTTTCACTGAAAACTGAAAACTCAGAGGAACTTATCTCAGCGTAATTACTAAGTACAGTTTCTGGGGTTCTCTTCCAAGCTCTTCCCAACGACTACTTCTGCTCGGTAAATTCGGCGTCTATAACGTCGTCGCCCGAAGTGGAATTTCCCTGCTCGGGGGCTTGATCCTCAGTCCCACCCTCCCCGGCACCCGCAGAGGCTTCTTCCTGCTGCTTCTTGTACATCAGTTCCGCAAGCTTGTGAGAGACAGCGGTTATTTTTTCCGTAGCGAGATCAATTTTACCCAAGTCATCCGATTTAAGGGCTTCCCTTCCTTCCTCAAGTGCCTGCTCAAGCTCTTTTTTCTCATCCTCAGAGAGGCCATCGCCGAGTTCCTGGAAACTCTTGTCGGTCCTGTAGACAAGCTCGTCAAGCTGGTTTCTCTTTTGAACCTGCTCGCTTTTTTCCTTGTCCTTCTCGGACATCTTCTCGGCTTCCTCTACCATGGAGTCGATCTCGTCGCTGCTGAGCCCGCTTGAAGCCTCAACTTTCACTTTCTGCTCCTTCTGGGTCGCATTGTCCTTCGCGGATACGTGGAGTATTCCGTCAGCGTCGGTGTCGAAAGTGACTTCTATCTGAGGAATGCCCCTAGCCGCAGCGGGAATGCCCGACAGAATGAACCTCGCAAGCGTCCTGTTATCGGCAGCCATCTGCCGCTCTCCCTGCAGCACATGGATCTCAACCGAGTTCTGGTTGTCCTCCGCCGTGGTGAAGATCTGGCTTTTCTTGGTGGGAATGGTCGTGTTTCTTTCGATAATGGTGGTCATGACCCCTCCGAGGGTTTCTATGCCCAGTGAGAGCGGTACCACGTCGAGAAGGAGCATATCTGTCACGTCCCCCCCCAGCACGCCCGCCTGTATGGCAGCCCCCATGGCAACCACCTCGTCGGGGTTTATCCCCCTGCTAGGGTCCTTTCCGAAAAAGTCTGTAACGACCTTTTGTACAAGCGGGATCCTGGTCGATCCGCCGACCAGTATTACCTCTGCTATTTCGCCCGGGCGAAGCCCGGCGTCCTTAAGGGCCTGCTCGCAGGGCTTTAAGGTGCCTTTTATGAGATCCTCGATCAGCTGCTCGAACTTTGAGCGCGTTATCTTCAGCACAAGGTGCTTGGGACCGCTCGCGTCGGCCGTTATAAACGGCAGGTTTACTTCCGTCTCGACGGTGTTTGAAAGCTCGATCTTGGCCTTCTCGGCGGCTTCTCTTAACCTCTGCACGGCCATCTTGTCCGCCCCGAGGTCTATACCGGAATCCTTTTTGAACTCGGAGATAATGTAATCGATGACCCTCTTGTCAAAATCGTCTCCGCCGAGATGAGTGTCGCCGTTTGTAGACTTTACCTCTATGACGTTGTTTCCGACTTCAAGCACCGACACGTCGAAAGTTCCGCCCCCAAGGTCGTAAACAACAATCATACCCTCTTTTTTCTTGTCAAAACCGTAGGCCAAAGCTGCCGCGGTCGGCTCGTTTATTATGCGCTTTACGTCAAGACCGGCTATCTTTCCGGCGTCTTTCGTAGCCTGGCGCTGGCTGTCGTTAAAATAAGCTGGAACAGTGATAACGGCTTCAGTGACTTCGGAACCCAGGTAATCCTCTGCAGCCTTCTTAAGCTTCATGAGCACGTGCGCTGAGACCTGCGGGGGAGAGTACTCTTTTCCCTCTACCTCGACCCAGGCGTCCGATTTGCCTGATTTTACTACCTTGTAGGCAAGGCTGTCAGCTTCGCTCGATATCTCCTCGAACCTTCTGCCCATAAGCCTTTTCGTGGAGTAGACGGTGTTCTCGGGATTGGCCACGGCCTGGCGCTTCGCCGGTCCGCCGACCAGAACCTCTTCTCCGTCCTTTAGAAACGCGACCACCGAAGGGGTCGTTCTCGTGCCTTCCTCGTTGATTATCACTTTCGGCTCGCCGCCCTCAACGATGGCTACGCATGAATTGGTTGTTCCAAGGTCTATTCCTATTATCTTAGAAGCCATTTAATTCCTCCTGGGTTTTCTTCTTATTAGGGATGAATTTCAAGTTTCTCGGCCATGTATCCCCTGAGTTTCCCTATGGATTCGGCCTGTATCTGCCTTACCCTCTCCTGGGAAATCCCGAGGTCACGGGCTATTTCATGGAGTTTTCTTGGAGGTTCACTGAAATACCTCTCGTTTATCACCTTTTTCTGCCTCTCTGAGAGCATCTCGAGAGCTTCGCGCAGATTCTCCCTGGCAAGGCTGTCGAACCCGAGTTCGCCGAGCACCTGCTCTTGATTATCCGACGGATCAGGGAGCAACTCACCGTAAGTGGCCGAGGAGTCATCTCCTGCGGGACGCTCCGAGAGGGAAAGATCTCTTTTGGAAGCACGGACCTGCATCTCGGAGATTTCCTCTTCCTTGACGCCGAAATGGTCCGCCAGGCGGCTTATGTCGTCATCTTCCATGCTAACAGCGGTTATCCCGAGTTTGCGCTTCGCCCCTTCTATTCTCTGGAAAAGCTTTCTCTGGGACTGCGTTGTTCCGATCTTCACGTTGCTCCAGAACTTCATTATATGGTTCTGGATCCTTACCCTGATCCACCACACCGCGTAGGATATGAGCCTGTACCCCTTGTAGGGGTTGAATTTCTGAACGGCGCGCATCAGTCCTATTGAACCTTCCTGAACAAGGTCCATCATTGGAAAACCGTAAGACTTGTATTCAGAAGCGATTCTCACCACAAACCTTAGGTTTGACACCACAAGCTTGTTGGCCGCTTCAAGATCTTCGTTTTCGTAATATCTGACCGAAAGCGCGTACTCTTCCTCTTTTGAGAGAAGTGGATGTTTTTCCATCTCCCGCATGAAAACCGAAAGAGAATCGCACGTTGCAACTGCCGTTTGCATCTAGCATGTACCTCCACTTCTCAAACTAATCATCAAAAGGGGCATGTCAAGGTTTCAGAGCAAAATAAAAGAGAAGGGAAAAAACAATAGAAAATAATTTAAGTATTGATTCTAACCTGTTCAGATAATTGCCTCTATTGTCCCAATGATTATTTTCAGATTAAAGCGAAAGGAGTTTTATTATACAGAGGATGATCCAAGTGTGCGATACGCTATTTTATCGTAAGCGTCTGGTTCATTTTCTTTGTTTGACTCGAAACCCGAAGTCGCTTCGTCCAGATGCAGGAGTGAGATTGTGAAATTATACCGATCCGCAAAGAGAACCATTTCTTCACAAGGCTCTTTAAGCCATACTCCAGCATCAATCTCAAGGACTCCATTGTTCTTTTCGGCAACTTTTCTCTGAGCGGCAAGTGATTTATCAGGGATTTGAATGGGCGGCATGTCTACTGTCTTGAAAAACGCACCGGTTTTAAACGCAGGTCCGCTCGACCTCGACCACAGAATGAACTCATCTCTTGAGACGACAAGAATAGACCGCCGCTCAGTATAATGTAACCAGCGCAATATTGAAGCTGTCAGGGAAGTTTGATATCGATCGGAACATATTCCAATCATTCTCAGATCGGGTTTTATGCGCGGTCCAATTTGTTTTCTGAAGTCATCAAGGGGCATAAGCAAATTTGCCGCGAAACTGTTGGCTTGGCTTTCGATTTGGTTATAGTTGGAGTCCCATATCGCCATGTCTTCTTCCGTACACTGGATACCCCCCGGATACTTCAACCTGTGTAGAAGGTAATGACCGAATTCATGCGCTATAGTAAAATTTATTCTGCCTGATGAACTTATGGCGTTGTTATAGATAATCCCCCAGCCCTTTTTACCATTCTGCGCGGGATGCAACGCACCTTCGAAGCCACGTAGGGAACCGTCTAGTACATCTGTGATTGGATCGCCGGGAAACTTATGCTGGGAAAAGTCAAGCGCAAGTTGTTTTACTTTCACCGGAAACCGGTCGGCTTTATAAGTAGCATTGAGTATTAGGGTAAGATCGGTAGCCCAGCGCTCAGGAGACAGTTCTTTGGTCATTTATTTTTTCCCAATCAATTTTGCTATATCTCGAATTTTCTTACGGGTTTCAGGGGGCATTTTTTTATATTGTCGATAAAATTTGGCGTCAACCGCCTCCTCTTCGCTGACGGCTGCCTCATTGTCCAGCAGATATTCTATTTCCACCTCAAGTTCCTTGGCGATCCTGGCTATTTTCGTAGCGGATGGTCGTGGAAGGTTTCTGTTCTCAAGCTCCCAGATATAGCTTTTGCTGGAATCTGTTCGTTTAGCAAGTTCCTCAAGGGTTAAGCCCTTCTGTTTTCTGATCTTTTGAATCTTAGCGCCTAGAGTACTTGACATAGATTTTTCCAGTTTTTTGGCAGTTCACTATAGAAGTATTTTAATTACTTGACTTCAGAAATTCAATAGGGAATAATAAGTTCGGAGTATCGAACATTCATTGCTTGAAAAGAAATAGAAAATAGGTATAATAGATACCCATGGAACAGAAAACCAGATTCTTCAGAATATTGTCCCTTGACGGGGGTGGAATCAGAGGAATTTTCTCGGCTCGAGTTCTCGACCTAATGAACGATAAACTGGGCATCAACACCTATAATACCTTCGACCTTCTCGTAGGTACAAGTACGGGAAGTATCGTTGCTGCTGCCGTCGCGACGAGATATAACTTATCGAAACTCGTCCAAGACTACGAGTGTCATGCTCCCCGGATATTCAAAAAGAGGTTTCCCCTATGTGGTTTCTTGAGAAGCAGGTATGACAACGAAATTCTGGAGAACCTTCTGCATGAAAGCTTTGGAGAAATTACTCTAGGCGACATAAAAACGCCCTTGATAATTAACGCCACGAATGTCAGCACCGGGAAGGTGCATGTTTTCAAGTCTTCCTACCAAGAGGAGAGGCGTGGTGGCGACTATTCCCGTGATGGGGATGTGCCCCTTTACAAAGCTGTTTTAGCGTCATGTTCGGCACCGGTCTATTTCGACCCCGTGGAGATTTCGGGGGACCTTGTCTGCGATGGTGGGCTGTGGGCGAATAATCCGGCGCTTGTTGGATATGTTGACGCAGTAAGGAATTTCAACAAGGCTCCGGCGAACACGAGAATACTGTCTATAGGAACTGGAAACACCAGACAGTTCTATCTCCCCTCGTATATGTGGGGGTTGGTAACGGGCTGGAAAAAAGAAAAAATCGTGAATTTTGCCATGCTTAGCCAGACTCAATACGCTGAGAATTGTCTGAGCCTGATCATGCCTGAGAATGTTCTAAGAATAAATCCGGAGATTGAGAACTGGGACCTTGATGACTACAAGGTTCTGCCAACATTAAAGAGTTTAGCCTCGCGAGAGGTAACTAATCGCGGGGAGTTGATTAAGGAATTTTTACAATAATTATAGGAGGTATTGAAGTGAAGCACGTTAAGTATTTCGACGATTTTTTGAAGGAAAAAGTCAATCTAAACCAATCCAGACTGGACACTTTGGATCAGAAGGTTGAAGCTGTTACGAATCTGCTTAAATCCAAACTGGCTGGATACAGGAAATACAGTCCCCAAGGGTCCTACGCGCATAAAACCATCATAAAACCCGTTGCGGAGAACGATGAGTTTGATGCCGACATCCTGATTTTTATAAAGGATGAGGACTTTAAACCCGATGAGTTTCAGGAGGATTACGTAAGGAAGGTATATGACGTTTTTAAGGATAACGGAAACTACAAAGACATCGTTCACTTAAGCACCAGATGCGTTACCATCGATTATGCTGGGGATTTTCACCTCGACGTGGTTCCATGCGTCGAGTACCAAGGGAAATTCTATGTATGTAACAGAGTAGAGAAGAAGTACGAACAGACGGACGGTGATGGGTACAGAAGATGGTTTGCCGAGAAGAACAGAATTACCGGCAACAATCTCTTGAGAAAGGTAACTCGCCTTCTTAAGTTCCTGCGTGACCACAAGAGCAACTATTCTATAAAATCGATTCTGCTGACGACCCTTCTTGGGAATCATGTTTATATTTCTGATGAGGATTCGTCAGCGTTCAGTGATCTGCCACAGGCGTTAAAAACTCTGTCCAACAGGATTAATGATTTCCTGAAAAATAATCCGCAAATGCCGATCATTGAAAACCCGGTCTTACCCGGGGAAAACTTCAATAGAAATTGGGATGAGACCAAGTACAAGAATTTTCGCGAAAAGTTCAATTTATATAACACTAAAATTGACAAAGCCTTTGAAGAGAAAGACCACAACGAGAGTGTGAAGCTCTGGAGGGAGGTGTTTGGCGATGATTTCGGTAAATTACAGAAGAAGCCTAGCTCGGGGGCGGCTGCCGGCGGCCTTACGCCCATATATCCTACTAAACCATATGCTAGCCATGAAACCCCTATCTTACCCACGATTGAATACACTCCTGCAGAAATGGAGAAAATACGGTGCCGTTTTCCCGGTTTGTATTACGATAAAGGTGCCGTAAGGGGAGAGATCAGTTTCAGTGCAAGGTACGAACTCTCGGGCAGGAAGAAAAAGAAAAAATGGATAATAACGAACTGCTCTTCGGGGAAAAACTGCATTCAGGATGTCTACGAAATTAAAATACTCCTCAACGGACAACCAAAAGTCTTTGAGGTTGGAGGCAGGATTAAAAAGCTAGCGGAGAAACTCGGCCGCCCGATTGTTGACTTGCATTTATTTCCTGAGGATGAGAGTTGCTGCTTAGGGATCTTTTTGATAAATGAAAGGGAAACCTTAAGCAACTTTGTCATTAACAAAGTATACCCGTACTTTGTTTGGCAAGCTTATTTTGAAAAGTTCGGGAAAACTCCTCCTTGTGGAGAATATTCGCATGGAGAACAAGGTAAACGAGAGTTTCTGAAACATGTTTCCGATATAGGGCGAAATGATCCATGCCCTTGTGGAAGTGGGCTAAAATTTAAAATCTGTTGTCACTCAAAGACAAAAGGGAAAAAGAAACTCAGAGGCAATTCTCAATTTTGACTTATTAAGAGTCCTATTCCAAAATTTAGATAGCTTCGATGGTCGGCATGGCGATTAAAAATGGGACAAGTGGCCTACAGCAATGAGGAGTTTGCTATGTAACGATTTTCGGGGTTCAGGTTTCCAGAATTAGAGCGGCAGCCCGTATTCCGGCAATCTGACAGTCGGGTTGCCCGATTCAGACGGAATGCCCCGCCGATTTCCCGAAGAATAGCC
The DNA here is from genome assembly GCA_009837205.1 of Candidatus Dadabacteria bacterium. NCBI lineage: Bacteria > Pseudomonadati > Thermodesulfobacteriota > Candidatus Dadabacteria > Candidatus Dadabacteria bacterium. The sequence goes on from VXTZ01000027.1 coordinate 18,686, forward strand.
AGTCCCGGCCAACCGCGGACGCAACAATCTCTTCAAGGTCGATTTCACCCAATTCAATGTCCGTGATTAGTTGGTTCAGATCATAGTCAACTTTAGTGAAAACAGTTTTACCCATCTGTAAAAAGTCTCCTTCAATACTGTTTCTGCGTGGCGGTCACTCAAGCGTTTTGCCAAATGCTTTGCGGATATTTGCTTCAACTTCGGGATCCATACACGCCTTGGATAGATAGTTTAAAAATTGGTTCAGTTCGACTTCAGAATTTATTTTGGGTTCGCCTCTCAAATCAATATTTACAGAATTTTCCTGAACTGTAATTCCATATTCACCTTGGTCTAGGCTAATGCGTGTGTGGATACAGTCCCATTTTAACTCTCGAGCGAGAGTGAGGGCCGCTTTTTTCTCACTGGATTTCCAAGTTGACCCATCACCGAGCAACTCAAGCAAGGGGCGAATCCTGTCGGGAGATTTACCAAGGTCAATATCTGTTCCGGCAATCCTATGAGACATCTGAGCCATACGATGGGAAACCGCCGACCGAAGTCTGGGATGAGACCGTAACCCCAGAGAAAGTTTTTGCCACCCGTCACGGACACCAAATAAGATCGCAGCCGCCAGCCAATCAGGTTCATCTAGCTTGTCATTGCTGATATTGAGAAGGTCCGCACATTTCTCACGCAGAAAGAACAACGTCATAGCGCGAGCTAGAGGTGCGTTATGACGTTCAAACAATTCGCTGATCGTTGCATCAGCCAACCCCCTAAGGGATGTAAGGGTATCTTGAAGCTTCTTTATGCCTTTGCGTAGTTGTGGTCTAAGTTCCGCGGAAACCTCTTCAAGATTGTTAATCAATATGTCTTCAGCTCCAGTGCTTCCACCAGCTTGTCCGGTTTTTCTCCACTCCACCAGTCCTTCAACAGCTTTCCAAAAAAACCATGTCTGAAAAACATCTCTGTCTTTCACGCGATTTTTCTCTACTTCCGGTGGCAACGATGCGACCCCAGTACGCATCCAAGTCTGGAGTCCTGAAAATATAGGATGGCCGCCTGCTTGTTCCTTCGTAGAATCGTCTGGGTCAAAAGCATACCGACATGTACGAACCGCTACGTCACCCATGTTGGCAACAAGAAGAGTCATTGCCATGATGCCCCCCGCAGCGAGTGGCTCTTGCAGCGGAACATAGCGCTCTGTAGGTCCTTCCTTTGGAGGCCAAGAGACGGTAGATGACTTAGCAGTAAAAAGAGCTTTTCTTTTTGATCCGCACCTGACATCCTCAAGAGGCACATTGTCAAAGTCTTTGGCTCCCTCGTTGCATGCTTTTATATCCTCATCCGATTCAAAAACAACCGTTTTGATCCAAGACATAGGCAATGGTGCGGGAACCAGAATTGCATAATCGTTCCCATCTAACTGATCCGGGAAGCGAGCTTCCCGGATATTATCTTTACCGAGAAATATTAATTGTCCCGAGAGTTTGGACAGGTCAAAATCAATAACGGTCGGCTTTAAATACTTTGCTTCTCTCGTAGATAATTCAATCGTCTCCCACGGTACTTGGTCAATAAACAAAGGAATCCAACCCGGAAAGCTGCTAAGAGTATCTTCGTAGTATTTGTCAGCGAATCCGTGCGGAGGCATCACGAGTCCCGTTGAGAGCATATACATCATGTTCAGATGATTCGTGACGAAAAGCCACGAATCGGGAGTTTTAGTCCGGGTTGGCGCATCTCCGGCAGTTTTCCCGCTTTTCAAAAGTGGAAGTTCTTCTGTCATTTTAATTCCTCTCGCCGTAACACATTATTGTCCTCGGGCAAAATTTCTTCAATATCCTGACGCCCATTGCGCTTCATAAACATAAATACCTGATCTCTCGCTCGGGCAACCATTACGTAGAAAAGGCGCCGTGCGGCATCCGGGTTTTGCTTCTGGAAACGGTGCTCATCAATATCCGCAAGAATCGCCACATCAAACTCAAGCCCCTTGCACGATTGTGCGTTAATGACCAAGATACCGCCCTCGTTAAAAGCGACCCCGACTCTCTTCATATTAGCATAGTAAGTCCTTATTGCAGGTCGAGGATTGTCCAATGGAACTTGCAATGACTGAAGAGCATCCAGGTAGCGTTTTCGGATTGCGTTGTTTGGTGTGATAATTCCGATAAGCTGCCTCGGATCTCGGTCGCTCAGAAGCAGGATATGTCGCACGACCTTGTTGAGATCGCTTCCATTGTAACGGTAAAGCATTGGAACGCGCCCTCTGGCAGGTTCGGGAAGTTCAGGGGGCGGGCTTGCCGGGTCCCCGGTGTAAAATTTCCGCGCCAGTTTTGCCACTTGGTAATGATTGCGGTAATTCTGCTTGAGTTCAATCACTTCATCCGCATCAATAGCCAAGCAATTCTCTATAGCCCTTCGGCTACTGTTCCTTTCTCCGATCTGCTGATTCTGGTCGGCAACGACAAAAAATCGATTAAAACCAAGATTCACAAGGGCGTTGTAAAATTCTTGGGGCATATCCTGCCCCTCGTCAATTATGAGAAATCTCTGCTTATTTTCTATTTCGGGTAATGCTTCGACAATCTTTTCGACACCCGGCCAGTCAATAGGTTTCCACTCACTATCGCTGTTGAGCCGAGGAACAGACTTACCCGTGATTTTCGGAAATTCTTTAAGGAACCATCCGATATAAGTTTGACTAGCCAAACCTCCGAACAATTGTCCGCTAGCTGTGTCCAGAAGACGATTATAGACCAGAAACAAATAGTCTTCCTTTTCTCGGAAATAGCGTCTCGCGCGAATCAGAGCTAGCACCGATTTTCCAGTCCCAGGTCCACCAACGATCAAATGCTGACCCTCTTTGGGTAAGGCGCGAGCCTCCTCCTGTTCCTTGCTGAGGTCTTGAATACCCGGCAACTCAAATTTTCGTTTTGGCACCAGTTAATCCTCTAATCCTCCGTCCACACAGTCAAGGAGTCCAGGGAATTGCGAGGCACAACCATTAATAAATGTTCTATCCAAAAGGATATTACCATAAGAGCAACTCGGTTCCGGCACAAGCGCACAAGCGTGACAAGCGGCACGATTCAGCAAATCGGGCCCTTGTCCGTCTTGCTCTGAGCATACCGGATCCAAAGAACACCAAGTCGCAGTCTCAAACACGCTGGTCAGCAAACGGAGAAACCGCTCGGGCTTCGCCATCTCCATCAAGCCACCCAGGGAACCTTCCTCGTCCGCAACTGCGTCAAGTTGCCTGATCATGAGATGAGCAAGCGTGTGGCACAGTAGAAAACGTGGCGAAGGATTAATCTCAAATTCGAAAGAGAATTCCTTTTTTGCGAATCGCTTTGAAAAAGTATCCGCTCTCTCCCACAGAACCTTGCTGACACTTTCCCAGCGTTGCAGTATCGCTTCATCAAGGGTAACAAAAATTCCTTCTCCGTAAAGTTCCAGTGCTGGAAGCCAGCGACTCTCGCCTACGATATCCGGTGGTACTAGTTCCCTACCCCCAGCGCGCCGGAACCCCTTGAGAACCATGATTTCCTTCAGCTTGTTGACGGCAACCAGATTTGAGACAATGTTCACCACACGGCGCGGAACACCTGACCCGAGATTCTGAGCAAGCGCTTTCCACTCCCGCGTCCAGTGCTTGGTAACAAAATCCTCGTCTTCTTTGAAATCATGGATTTCTCGAACCAGAACCTCGTATTCGTCCGCAAAAAGATCACCCGTTTTAATCTCCTGGCCATACAGAGGATAACCTCCGTCAATATCCCTGATAGAATTTTCTATTTCGCCAGTCTCACAGTCGTAGTCATCCGCGACCTGCCTCACCGCACTTTTTCGTGCTAATTCGTTCTTCGCATTCCGTATCTTCTCCTGACTGTTTAAGTCGTTATACAGGCGATCCGTAATGGTTCCTTGACGGACTCGCGACTCCGGCGGAATAACAAGTGCCGCATTGTTCGATGCGGAGTGAATTCGAGCATCGTTAATCTGCAGAATCCAAGCGGGTTCCTCCAGAGCACTATCGGGATACTCGTTAATCCATGGTTGCTGCCAACAGTTGCGCGGGAAATAAAACCGCAACGGCAGCCGTTCGTCCGACCGGCATTGGCAACGAGTGCAGAGTATGGATTGGCCGATCCCGATTCCGGACCTTTGCATCTTTAAATAGGGCTCTTCCCAGTCCGGGTTACACTCATTTGTATCGCTGGCATTATCGTGAACCAGATCATGCCAAGGAACATCGGTCAGATAGCCTTTTCCGTGAACCAGAACCCATGGCACCTGCTCCAATTCACCACTGCAGATATCTCCAGTTTCTGTTTCGGTTCCCCCACAGGACCACTCATTGTCGCCCCGCTTCTCCTTCCAAGGTTCCCAATGCATCAATCCGCACTTCAGACAACGTGTCCACTTCGGAAACCTTGAGGCCGGAATCCATCCACTTACCGCCCCGTCATCCTCCTGTTCTGTCACATGCGGCGGTGTGCAAAGCCTCATGTTAGCAATGCCTAGCGCTTTGCATATGCGATCCACATGGCGGATTTGCTGATCCTCAAGATTGCGGCCCGGAGAAATCCATCTGCGTATATCGTTGACGACCATGACTCCCTTCTGAGTGCGTACAATGGCACCTACGGAGCAGTAGCGTAACAGGTCCGAGAGACGAACTTCAATGTATTCTTCAGTCATGAATTTTCAGCATCCCCTTATTTTCAACATTCCTCATTGAGTGCATGGTCGGCCACAGTCCAGTACGTAAATCGCCGTGGGTGTACAATAAACGGTCGGAGTTCCATTCATCGTCACTTGTCTGATAATTAAGCTGGCGATGGTTTTTTTTACAACGTTGCGCTTTGTCGTGCCATTGGTCCACAAGATGCTTTATATGGGCAACCGTATCACTATATTGTCCGGTTTCGGAAATGGCTCGCTCGCAACGCTCCTTGAATTTTTCAACTACTGCTCTTACTTTTGGGGAATCCCGATCAAACTTCCCCGCTGATGTGTTGTGGTGAAGATCTTCACAGACATATCAAAGCGTGACGACTAGAGCTGCGTGGAGCGCACGAGACCGAACTTGGTAGGTATAAGGCGTGACGCTGCTTGGTTCCACGAAGCGGTAGAAAGATTCGTGGTAAGGTCGGAAGCTCTCATAGTGCGATAGGCTGCGAGCTTGATGCCGGTAGTAGTTCACGAAAACCAATCCCGGAACTTCAGCGCGCCCAACTCGACTGGTTGCCTGTATATACTCGGCCGTGGTCAGTGGTTGTCCGTTGACAATCATCAAAGCGAGGCGCGTTACATCAAGGCCAACTGATATCATATTGGTAGCCAGAACGGCATCAAGACAATCAGCATCTCCTCTGGATTTCATTAACCGTTGGAACGTTCCGGCGTTTTCCTCGGCTGTCTGCATTCCCGTAATCTGAGCAATACGCGTGTGCTGAAATCGCTCGGTCTGAAGTCCGTTGACAAGTAGTTGACCAAAATCCCGCACCTCTGTCACCAAGGAGTTGTGGCTGTCCCTGACGGCCTTCAGGCTGCCATGGTAAACGACCTGAGTCCACCAAGCTTCAAGAAAATTCTCCCGATTGACGGCTCCGTCAAACACAACACATGGACCTGCAAGTAGTGCGGCGGCAAGTGGAACCAAGCAACGCTGCTGACCAATAAAAGGGGACAGATAACCAATATAGAGACGTCCCGGACGCTCCTCATCCACACGCGCGAAGTAAGAATCATCATAGGACAAACCAGGCGGTGGGAACACTTCAAGATTTCTTGCGTACAAGCGTCGCACTTGTTCCCGCGTCATACAGGTAGTCGCAGTTGACGCAACGTATTTGGGGCGAACGCCACGGCATAAGAGCAACGTGTCAAACCCCGCTTCATAGAGCCCCGCTACCGACCCCAGAGGACCAGTGATAAGATGCAATTCATCTTGTATGACCAATTCCGGTGGACGAAAATTCGTGCCAACACCGAAAAATGCACCGGCACGTTCCTCCCAAGTAAGACGCGCGAATTTGTCAACGGTTGCAATTAGCAGAGACGGTGGATGTTCATAAAGAAATTCGTCCAGAACATTGCACGGCAAAGAACCGTCATCTTTCCCAAATTCGCATTTATTATTGACGCAAAGAAATTGAAACTTTTTTTCCGTAGCATGGTAACCACGCATAGCGTCAAACTGTGTTCCACAACGCGGACAAGATTCCAATATCAACTTGTGCCGCATCTCGGTCTTGCCAGCCTTGATCTCATCTACTATGTCCTTGGCTTGGCTGAATGTGTTGGGACCAACCTTTCTCCCCACCCATATACCTATATCAAACGGGTTTTTGCCCAGTTTGTCAGGATTTTTTCTACGAATCAACTCCAGGGCACATATCATTCGAGCCGCACGTTCAAACTGTTGTTTGGTCAGGAGGCGCAAGGTGTAGCGCATAAAAGCCACGGTTCCCCCACCTGAACCCCCATCATATTTCAGGCGTCGCCAGACGATTAGAAAAGCAACCAGTCCCAAATACGCCTCGGTTTTACCACCACCGGTAGGAAACCATATTAGATCAAGTATGTCTCGATAATCATCGTCTTCGTGGATTACAGACACCATAACCGTAAGCAAGAAAGCTAGCTGGAAAGGGCGCCAGCGATAGCACCTCAGTTCAATCTTCTTGCCTTTAATAAGGTCGGCTTGGCGCATCTGGTCAAGCATTGCCTGATTCGCTAACTGAAAGGACTCACTTGCGAGTCGATCAGTTCGAAGCGTTTCAACGCATCTTCGCATCCGTTCCAACGCCGTGACCATCCTGTCACAGATACGCTTTGCCGTAGCCTGCTCGCTAGCACTTAACGTCTTGGAATCAATGGCGATTTGTTGCTGTTCGTCAATCCAGTCGGAATACCCATCTACAAAACGCTCGAGCTCTTTATACATTGGCTTATCGGCGAGAGATGCGATTTCAAGAACCGAATCTTCACCCCCTGTATTGACCGTTACTGCGGGAACCTCGGTAATCGGCATGAATTCGGACCAGATCCGTGGCTTATCCCGATTGCCGAGGCACACCTCCCAATCCACAGCCGCTCCATGCCCTATAGCGTAAATCCGCTTTTTCTTATACTGAAGTTCAAGTTCCTGCTCTTCTTCGTTAAGCAAACTTGCATCAACGCGTGGATATTCAATCAGTTCACCGCTTTCTATAGAACACTCAATATGTGCTTCAAACAATGATTTTTCTATTAGGTCAAGGGACTTATTTCTTGAGTTCAGTTCACATCTATTGCAAAGCGAAACCGTCACAATTAGGCCATCTGCATATGATCTTGCATTAATATTGATTTCCGCGCGCCCATCCCAAATTATCTCGCTCGCTCTTGGGAGCGGTAATGATTTAATGAGAGTATGCTCTTGGAGGCAGGTTCGCTCATAACCCAGTTCTGGTTTCTCCAGATTTCTGTTTTTATAAACAGAAGCACTAGCAGTTATGGAAAGACGCTTATCTTCGCCTCGAAGATAAAAGGAAAAGCCAACAGAAGATGGTGGTGCAAAGCGTCGCCTACGTGCTGTCCAGGCAAGCTTCCGACTTTCCTCCTCATCGTCTTCAATTTTTAATTCCTCTTGATCTTCAAGTAAGGCTGGAACTGTTTCTTCCTGCTCCAGGTCAATGCTAGATAGGTCGGGCACCACGGGATGCAAAACTCCTGTCGGATATCTATCTAACGGAGACATTGACAGGTTTTTTCCTTCAGTAGCCGGGCCTATAAGTTGTTGACGCACCCAAGAAACGAGTCTTTGTCTAGCTTCTACATAAGGCATGATCGGTTCAGTACTACTTTACCATAACCATCTTCCTTCTTCATATATTATGCCCGATGAATAGTGTGGATTTCGATGGATTAGTGTCCATTTTCATCGGAATACACAATAATGTATTGGGAATTGTCTCTGCTGCTACACCGAAGTTCCTCTACCTCCCCCTACAGCATGTACGTTTTATCAAGCGGGATAAGTATCTATAGAAAACAAATTAAATAGTAGTTGCAACTTGCTAAAATCAGCTACTTTTAGCGGCCTCAACTACTTTGGACGCGGCCTCTTTCATATCGGCTCCGGTCTGGATGTCAAGACCAGAAGCTGAAAGAATCTCCCTTCCGGCTTCAACATTGGTTCCTTCAAGCCTGACCACTAAAGGAACATTTATCCCAACCTCTCCCGCGGCCTCAACGATACCATCGGCGATGGTGTCGCACTTCATGATGCCGCCGAAAATATTAACGAATATAGCCTTCACGTTCTCGTCGCTCAGGATCATCTTAAAGGCCTTTGTAACCTGCTCAGTGGTGGCTCCTCCGCCGACGTCAAGGAAGTTCGCGGGTTCTCCGCCGTGGTGCTTGATAATGTCCATGGTCGCCATGGCAAGTCCCGCGCCGTTAACCAGACACCCGATGTTTCCGTCGAGCTTGACAAAGCTTATCCCCGCGTCGCTTGCTTCAAGCTCAAGCGGGTCCTCTTCGTCCCTGTCCCTTAACCCCGCGATGTCACGGTGGCGGAAAAGAGCGTTGTCATCGAAGTTAATCTTCGCGTCAAGAGCAACTATATTTCCGTCCGAGGTAAGAACAAGCGGGTTTATCTCCGCTAGGGAACAGTCCTTCTCGATAAACACACGGTAAAGGGAGGTAATAAACGATACGGCCTGCCTCACGGCACCGCCCTCAAGACCCATGAAATAAGCGATTTTCCGGCACTGGTAAGGCTGGATGCCAAGCGAGATATCGACGTGCTCCTTTATTATCTTCTCGGGAGACTTGGCCGCCACTTCCTCGATCTCAACCCCGCCCTCAGGGCTTCCCATAATGACCACCTTTTCCCGGGAGCGGTCAATAACCATGCCGAGATAGAACTCTTTTTCTATGCTTGAGGCTTCCTCGATGAGAACGCTTCCCACGGTTTTGCCCTCGGGGCCCGTCTGGTGGGTGACCAGGTTCATGCCGATTATCTCATCCGCGGCCTCCATAGCGTCGTGGGAATTGTCAACTACCTTTATTCCGCCTCCCTTGCCCCGGCCGCCGGCGTGAATCTGGGCTTTTACCACGTATTTTGCAGAGTTAAGGGTGTCGAGAACCTCCGACACCTCATCCGCGCTGAAAACCACCTGTCCGCCCGGAACCCTGACTCCGAAATCCGAAAGAAGCTTCTTGGCCTGGTATTCGTGTACGTTCAATCCAGTAACCTCCCCTATTTCCCCTTAATCTTCCTTAAAAGCCAGGAAAGCGGATCATAATACTTGTCAACCACCCTCTCTTTAAGCGGAATGATTCCGTTGTCGGTTATGTGTATGTCCTCGGGGCACACTTCCGTGCAGCATTTCGTGATGTTGCAGAAGCCGACTCCAGCTTCCTCGCGCGCGAATTCCCTTCTGTCAAGGACATCCAGGGGATGCATCTCCCGCTCGGCGATCTTTATCATGAACCTGGGTCCCGCAAACGCGTCTTTTCTGTTGTGGTCGCGAAGTATGTGACAGACGTTCTGGCAGAGAAAGCACTCTATGCATTTTCGGAATTCCTGTCCCCTCTCGACGTCCTCCTGGTACATGACCCACTCGGTATCTTCTGCGGGGGTAAACGGAGGAATCTTTTTGCTTACTTCGTAGTTCCAAGAAACGTCGGTCACGAGGTCCTTTATCACGGGAAACGCCTTGATCGGGTAGACGGTGATCGTTTCGCCCTCGGCGAAACTGTCCATGCGGGTCTTGCAGGCAAGCTTCGGTTTTCCGTTTATCTCGGTGCTGCAGGAGCCGCACTTGGCCGCCTTGCAGTTCCATCTTATCGCCAGGTCGCCGTTGTAGTTGGCCTGTATGTAGAAAAGCGCGTCGAGGACCACCATCCCCTCATCTACCGGGACCTCGTACTCCTTTTCCTCTCCACCCTGCGCGTCACCGCGAAAAACTCTTAGCTTGGCTACCGACATCACTTATCCTCCGTAAACAGTTTCGAAAGCTCCTCGGGCATCTCTATGATCGGCCGCGTTGCGACGTCCATAGCCTCGTCTTTAATGGAGACAATGAAATTGAGCTTGCCCCATTTCTCGTCGTCGCTCTCAGGATAATCGACCCGGCTGTGAGCTCCCCTGCTCTCTTCTCTCGCAAGCGCGCATCTCGCAAGCGCCTCTGAGACGATCAGCATCGACTTGAGGTCCCTGCAGAGATGCCATCCCGGGTTAAACATTACCGAGCCCTCTATCTTGAGTACTTTCGCCCTCTCCTTCAGTCCCTCTATCTCGTCTATGCCCTTCTGTATGTTCTCTTCCGTGCGGAACACCCCTATGTAGAGCTGCATCGCGTCCTGGATATCCTGATGGATCGTGTAGGGGTTCTCTCCCTGGGTGTTGTTAAAAGGCTCCCTGAGCTCGTTTGCGTATCCCTCAACGAGCTCGGCGGGTATCTGTGCGTGGGATTTACCGCTCGCGTAAGCCGCGGCTCCCTCGCCCGCCCTTTTCCCGAAAACGAGAAGATCAGAGAGAGAGTTTCCGCCTAGACGGTTCGCCCCGTGCATTCCTCCCGCGACCTCGCCTGCGGCGAAGAGCCCCGGAACGGTGCTAGAGCAGGTATCTCCTTCAACCTTGACTCCGCCCATCACGTAATGGGTGGTCGGGAATACTTCCATAGGGCCTTTCGTTATGTCTATATCGGCAAATTCCATGAACTGGTGGTACATGCTCGGGAGCTTTCGCTTCACGTAATCGGCTCCCCTGTGCGAGACGTCTAGGAACGCTCCGCCGTGGGGAGAACCGCGGCCCTGCTCAACCTCGGTGTATATGGATCTTGCGACCACGTCGCGGGTCGATAGCTCCATGCGCTCGGGGTCGTATCTCTCCATAAAGCGCTCGCCCTCGCTGTTTGTGAGAATGCCTCCCTCTCCGCGCACCGCCTCGGTAACCAGGATTCCCCTTACGCTCGGGGGCCAGACCATCCCCGTGGGATGGAACTGTATGAATTCCATGTCTATAAGCTCGGCTCCCGCCTCATACGCCATCGCGTGGCCGTCGCCGGTGTATTCCCAGGAATTAGAGGTGTACTTGTAGGCCTTTCCTACCCCGCCCGTCGCGAGAACAATGGCGTTTGCGCGGAAAAGAACGAACTTTCCGCTCTCTCTCCAGTAGCCGAAGGCTCCCACAACCCTGTCTCCGTCCTTTACGAGATGGGTTATCGTGCATTCCATGTAGACGTCTATGCCCGAGTGTATCCCCTTTTCCTGGAGGGTCCTTATCATCTCAAGACCGGTTCTGTCGCCCACGTGGGCAAGCCTCTTCCAGGTGTGCCCGCCGAATGCCCTCTGATTTATTCTTCCTTCTTTTGTTCTGTCAAAAAGCGCTCCCCAGTATTCAAGCTCTCTCACCCTCTCGGGAGCCTCCTGCGCGTGGTAAAGGGCCATCTGCCAGTTGTTAAGCATCTTCCCGCCCTTCATGGTGTCCTTGAAGTGGGTTTCCCAGTTGTCTTTCGTGTCGACGTTTGCCAAGGCGGCCGCAACGCCGCCCTCGGCCATCACGGTGTGGGCCTTGCCGAGCAGGGATTTGCATATAAGTGCTGTCGAGGCGCCCTGGGCGGAAGATTCGATGGCGGCCCGAAGCCCTGCCCCGCCTGCGCCGATAACTATAACGTCATGAGTGTGTGTTTCGTATTTTTCCACGTCTATATCAACCTCAGGTCGGTAATTGTTCCGTTCGCTACCAGGAACACGTAAAGGTCCGTGAGAGCCACGAAAACAAGGCTTGTCCACGCCCATTTCATATGTACTTCGTTCTGGACGCTTATGGCGCCCCAGAGACGAAAGCGGGTCGGACACTTTGAGAACACGTCAAGATTCCCTCCCATCAGATGGCGAAACGAGTGGCAGGAAAACGAATACATGGTAAGCAGGAACGCGTTTGCGGTAAGAACTATGGTCCCGACGCCCACTCCGACCCCGTCATGGAAGAAAAAGGCTTCGTACGAGTCAATCCACAAAAACAGCAGAATGACGATAGAGGCGTAGAGAAAAAACCTGTGGATGTTCTGCAGGATGAACGGAAAGCTCGACTCTCCTGTGTAGGAGCCCCTTTTACCGACCGGTTTTACCGCGCAGCCCGGAGGCGAGAAGAAGTACGCTCGGTAGTATGCTTTTCTGTAGTAATAGCAGGTCGCTCGGAATCCAAGCGGCGCCCAGAGAATAAGTATTGCCGGGGAAGCTGGCCACCAGTCAAAGAGCAGAAGCGGGGAATAAAAAGGCGAGAGGTAGGGCTCGGTGTAGAAAAACTGGTTCGAAAGAGCCCTCCACGTGGAGTAGATTCCAAAAGCCCCAAGTACCACCCCGGTTATGAGAGGCTCTATCCACCACACATCCTTTCTCATGGTGAGCGCCTTGCTCGCCGTACCGTTAGCCATATTGTAGAAACCTCCAAAAATATTTCCGGAGCGTCCGTCCGAGATTATAAACGGCGCCGGGGGGCGGAATGTAAACGGAACCCTAGAGGATTCCCATTCCGTCAATTATTTCGCAAAGCTCTTTCACCTTGCCCGCCGAGACATGCAGAGCCTCCATCTCCTCACTGGAAATCTCAACCCCTATTATCTCCTCAACCCCTTCTGTGCCGAGCCTTACGGGAAGACCCACGAAGGTATCTTCCACTCCGTAATGTCCGTCCGCGTACACGCAGCAGGGAAGTACTTTCTTCTTATCCTTTATGATTGCCTCAGCCATTTCCACCGCAGCTACCGCTGGGGCGTAAAAAGCACTTCCGGTCTTAAGAAGCGCTACTATCTCGGCGCCTCCCTTCCTGGTGCGGTCGACCATCTCCTCAAGCCTGTCGGCCGGGACAAGCTGCGCTATGGGAATACCCGACACCGTGGTGTTGCTTAGAAGCGGAACCATCGTGTCCCCGTGTCCGCCGAGAACTGAGGCGTTTATGTTCTCAACCGATACCCCGAGTTCCATCGCGATAAACGCGCGGAAACGCGCGGAATCAAGCACCCCCGCCATCCCCATCACCTTGTTGTCTGAAAGGCCGCTTACCCTGTGCGCCACGTAAACCATGGCGTCAAGCGGGTTGGTAACCAGTATGAGTATCGCGTCCGGGGAATGAGCAACCACCTGCTCCGTAACGCTCTTTACCACCTTGGTGTTTGTCGAGATAAGGTCATCACGGCTCATCCCGGGCTTTCTCGGAATGCCCGAGGTGATTATCACCACGTCTGAGTTCGCCGTGTCTTCGTAGTTGGTTGAACCGACGAGATTTACGTCGCTTCCGGTAATCGGGCACATCTGGGCAAGGTCAAGCGCCTTTCCCTCGGGAATTCCCTCCACTATGTCAATCAAAGCCACGTCGGCAAGTTCAAGCTGTGCAATCCGAAACGCCGCCGACGCGCCGACGTTTCCCGCACCTATCACAGAAATTTTCGCTCTGCCGTTCTTCAAGATCCCACTCCTTCTGAAAAGATTTGCGTGCCGCGAGCCCCTCTAGTCCATTACCTTGTCCATGTTTGACACGATGGCCTCTCCGTACTCGGAACACTTAAGAAGGGTCGCCCCCTCCATCTGTCTCTCGAGGTCATAGGTAACCGTTTTCTGCAAAACAGTCTCCTCCATCGCCCTGAAAACAAGCTCCGCAGCCTCGTGCCATCCCAGGTACTGGAACATCATGACTCCCGAGAGTATTACGGAACCCGGGTTTACCTTGTCCTGCCCGGTGTACTTGGGAGCGGTTCCGTGGGTGGCTTCGAAAACCGCCAGGTAATCGCCTATGTTGCCGCCCGGAGCAACTCCGAGACCTCCTACCTGCGCGGCGCAGGCATCGGACATGTAGTCGCCGTTAAGATTAGGCATGGCCATCACGTCGTATTCACTGGGTCTCGTGAGAACCTGCTGGAACATGCTGTCGGCTATGCGGTCCTTTATGACGATCTTGCCGTCGGGCTGCTTGCCGCCGTAATCGTCCCAGAGTTCATCCTCGGTTAATGTGATCTCCGGGAACTCCTCTTTCGCAAGCTCGTAGCCCCATTCGCGGAAGGCACCCTCGGTGAACTTCATTATGTTGCCCTTGTGGACGAGGGTGACGCTCTTTCTTTTATATTCTATTGCGTATTCGATCGCCTTTCTAACAAGCCTCTTGGTTCCGAAAGGACTTATGGGCTTTATTCCTATCCCGCTCAGCTCGCGGATGTTCACCCCGTAATTCTCAACGAGATACTCTCTTACGGCAGCCGCTTCCTCGGTGCCGCTCTCCCACTCGATTCCCGCATACACGTCCTCGGTGTTCTCCCTGAATATCACGACGTCTAGCTTGCCGGGAACCAGAAGAGGGTTGGGGGTTCCCTTGATCCATCTTACGGGCCTTACGCAGGCGTATAGATCAAGTATCTGGCGGAGCGCAACGTTAAGGCTCCTTATTCCTCCTCCAACTGGAGTGGTAAGCGGGCCCTTGATGGCAACAATATATTCTTTTATCGTTTCGGTGGTTTCCTCGGGAAGCCATTCGCCGGTCTCTTCATACGCTTTCTCTCCGGCCAGCACCTCAAGCCACGCTATCTTCTTCTTTCCTCCGTAAGCCTTCTCGACCGCGGCGTCGAACACTATCTGGGATGCGTGCCAGATGTCGGGGCCTATCCCGTCGCCTTCTATGAAGGGAATTATCGGGTTGTCGGGAATTACAAGCTTTCTGCTTTCCTCATCAATCTGTATTTTTTCTCCGCTTGGGACTGTCATTGAACACCTCTCCTTTTGAGCTAAACAAAAATTTAAATCTTACAATATAATGAAAAAAACCACCCTTTTCAAATCGATCTCTCCACCTACCCTGATATCATCTGACGCAGGACGGTCTGAAGTATCCCGCCGTTGCGGTAATATTCGACCTCAACCGGCGTATCTAGCCTGCACGTGGCGTGAAATTCTCTCTGCCCGCCATCAGAGTCCGTCACGGTTACGGTCATCCGCTTGCCCGGATAAAGGTCCTCTGAAATCCCGCTTACACCGAAGGTCTCAAAGCCCGTGATGCCGAGAGATTCGGCACTCTCCCCCTCCTCGAACTGAAGGGGCAGAACCCCCATTCCCACCAGGTTGCTCCTGTGAATCCGCTCGAAACTCTCCGCTATGACGCACCTCGCGCCCAGAAGAGCGGTTCCCTTTGCCGCCCAGTCCCGGGAGCTTCCCGTCCCGTATTCCTTCCCGCCGATTACGACAAGGTCCGTCCCGTCGCTCATGTACCTT
Source organism: Candidatus Dadabacteria bacterium (assembly GCA_009837205.1). Classification (NCBI taxonomy): domain Bacteria; kingdom Pseudomonadati; phylum Thermodesulfobacteriota; class Candidatus Dadabacteria; species Candidatus Dadabacteria bacterium. The sequence goes on from VXTZ01000027.1 coordinate 33,932, forward strand.
GAGGACGCTTCGTAAATCGACATTTCCTCTCCCGTGGGAACGTGAACCGTCCACCCTCCTTCCTTTCCTCCGACCATCTTGTTTCTTATCCTGATGTTAGCAAACGATCCACGGATCATAACCTCGTGATTCCCCCTCCTTGAACCGAAGCTGTTAAAGCTCCTCGGGGTAACGCCTTTCGAGATAAGATAGCCGCCTGCGGGGCCGTCCTTGGGGATTGAGCCCGCGGGGGAAATATGATCCGTCGTTATCGAGTCTCCAAGTAGCGCAAGCACGTTCGCCCCTTCTATGTCTTCTGGGTCTTCGGGCTCAAGCGGGAAATCATCGAAAAACGGGGGCTCCTGTATGTAGGTGGATTCCGTATCCCACTCATAAATGTCTGACCTCGGAGCCTCAAGAGATTTCCAGGTCTCATCGCCTTCAAAAACCCTTGAGTACTGGGTGTTGAATATTTCGGGGGTGATTGACTCCGCTACCGTATCGATTATCTCCTGCTGCGTCGGCCAGATGTCCCTGAGGAACACTTCGTCCCCGTCGCTTCCAACCCCGAGGGGTTCGCTGTAGAGGTCGATTCCGACCTTGCCGGCTATGGCGAACGCCACGACAAGCGGAGGCGACGCCAGGTAAGCGAATTTCACAAGCGGGTGCACCCTGCCCTCAAAATTCCTGTTTCCGCTTAGAACCGCGGCGCAGGTAAGGTCGTTTTCCCTTATGGCCGCGTCCACGTCTTCTGGAAGCGGACCGCTGTTTCCTATGCAGGTCGTGCATCCGTATCCGACCAGACCGAAACCCAGTTCCTCAAGATACGGGGTAAGTCCCGCGGCGTTCAGGTAATCCGTTACCACCCTCGACCCCGGCGCCAAACTCGTTTTCACGTAAGGATTAACGGAAAGCCCCCTCTCAACGGCCTTCTTGGCGAAAAGCCCCGCCCCTACCATAACGGAGGGATTCGAGGTATTCGTACAGCTCGTGATGGCGGCTATTACGACCGAACCGTCTGAAATTCCGTTCGCCGCGCGCGATGCGTCTCCGTTCGCGGCAAGTCCCCTCGCCTGAAGATTCTCGTGGTAGGAGCTTTTCATGTCCCCGAGCGATATTCTGTCCTGCGGGCGGCTCGGGCCGGCAAGAGACGGCTCGACGGTTGATATGTCAAGTTCCAGCGTATCGGTGTAAACCGGGTCTTCCGCATCGTCGGTTCTGAACATTTTCTGTTCCTTCGTGTAGGCCTCGACAAGCGTGGCAGCGTCGTCCCTGCCAGTCGTCCCGAGGTATCTAAGTGTTTCGGCGTCTACCGGGAAAAATCCCATGGTGGCTCCGTACTCGGGAGCCATGTTCGCTATCGTGGCCTGGTCAGAGAGCGCGAGGTTGCTCACTCCGGGCCCGAAAAACTCGACGAACTTGCCGACAACGCCCTTTTTCCTAAGCATCTCGGTCACCGTTAAAACCAGGTCCGTTGCGGTAACACCCTGTGAGAGGCGGCCGGTGAGCCTGAATCCGATGACGTCGGGTATCAGCATGTAAAGCGGCTGCCCCAGCATGCAGGCTTCTGCCTCTATTCCCCCTACCCCCCAGCCCATGACGCTAAGACCGTTTATCATGGTCGTGTGGGAATCCGTTCCCACTAGGGTGTCTGGGTAAGCAACCGACTCGGAGCCTGTCTGCTTTGAGACGACTACGCTCGCAAGACACTCAAGATTGACCTGGTGCACTATTCCGGTTCCCGGGGGCACGACCCTGAAATTGTCAAAGGACCCCTGGGCCCATTTCAAGAAGGTGTATCTTTCCCTGTTTCTTTCGTACTCGACTTCCACGTTCTTGCCGAAAGCGTCGCCGCTTGCGAAATAATCGACCTGAACGGAGTGGTCTATTACCAGATCAACGGGAACTATGGGATTCACAAGCGAGGGGTCTCCCCCTTTTTTCTCGACAACCGACCTCATCGCGGCAAGGTCGACCACGCAGGGAACTCCCGTGAAATCCTGAAGTATCACCCTCGCGGGGTTGTATGGAATTTCTCTCGCCTCGGTATTTGAAGGGTCCCACTTGGCGAGGGACTCCACGTGCTGCTCAGTCACGGTTTTTCCGTCAAAATTCCTGAGCACGTTCTCAAGCAGTATTCTTATTGAAAAAGGCAGTCTTGAAATCGATACGCCGTAGCGCTCTTCAAGTTTTGCGAGGGAATATATCTTGTAGGTTTTGTCCCCGACCGAAAGGTCGGAAAGAGTATCGAGATTGTCAGTCAAAGCCATATGGCACCTCTTTTACACAGTTTCATATTTTGGAAGTCAGCGGGGTATTTTACCAAAGAGGGAGAAAAAATAAAACAGTTTCTGACGCCGATTAGTAAGGAATTTACGTTTTTAAGTAACCGGACTCCTTAAAAATACTCCTGTGATTACCTTGTCTGCATTGTTGGGGAATTTATTGAATGAACCCGTTTGACAGCTTTGTTCTGGCTTGGTCTGAAATTACTCTTTGTTCTTTAGAAAGTTCGTGTTGCTCTAGCCGTTGTTCAAGATATTCTAATCGTTTATTAAGATGCTCGGTGGTATCCACAACAGAGGGGTTATAATCAAAGTAATCCAATTCAGGCTTTACCACTTCCGCTCTATTTGCAGCAGTGATTATACTCGCAACGGCTCCTAGCACTCTCATGGGTAAAGAAAGATTAAACATAAGAATAAATATCAATATAAGACCGATAGGGTTGAAGCTGAAGCCAGATATTGTGATACTAGTCATAAAAAATACTATAACTAGTGTGTCAGGAAAAGGAAACAGTTTTAGCTTATGCCGGAGAATCACCTCTGGAAGAATATTTCCTGTCCTGGTCTTTCCGGCAGCGGTCCGATATTGATATCTAATAATATATTAAATATAATATTTTATATAGATTAGCATATTAACTCTTGACTATCCCTCTCGATGTAATATATTAAGCTATATTAAAAATCGTTTTCAATATAGAATTGGATATCAAAATGAGCTATGCGATTGAACATATAGCCAGCGCGCTGAGGAAGGCCCGCGAGGCAAAGGGGCTCAGCCAGCGTGAACTCGGCAAAAAAGCAGGCGTTCCGCAGGGCCATATCTCAAAGATTGAGAACGGCGCGGTCGACCTCAGAGTTTCAAGTCTGGTAGCGCTAGCCCGCACTCTTGACCTGGAACTCGCGCTCGCCCCGCGCAAGATTGTTCCCGCCTTGAAATCGCTTGTGCGTAGCAGCGCCACGGACGCACTGCGGGAAAGGGTAACCCCGCAGCCGCTCTACAGTCTTGATGAGGAAGGAGATGACTGACGTACATGTTCTGGATGTCCTGCTTTACGGCGACCCCATAGGCACGCTTACCCGCGTAGGGGACGACCGCGCCTTATTCGCCTTCAATGACTCCTATATCGGGGACTCTGCAAAGCCCACGCTCGGTCTGGGGTTCAAGGACCGGTTCGGAGAACTGATTACCGGGTTTCCGCCCACGCAGACGCGGCTGATACCGTTTTTTTCAAACCTGCTTCCCGAAGACCCCATGCGCACCTACCTTGCGGATCGTGCGGGGGTAAAACCCGTCCGTGAGTTCTTCCTGCTCTGGGCGCTTGGCGCGGACCTTTCGGGAGCGGTTACCGTTACCCCCTCGGGCGGTGAATTATGGCCGTCGGATGTCTCCGACGACAGCGACCGCGGCAGCGGTCGGCGTGAGAATGCCCTGCGATTTTCTCTGGCCGGCGTACAGCTTAAGTTCTCAGCCGTTGAGAAGGCTCGCGGCGGTCTTACCCTCCCGGCCAGAGGCGTCGGCGGTTCATGGATAGTCAAGCTGCCTTCTCTTCATTTTGCGGGAGTGCCCGAGAACGAGTTCTCGATGATGACACTTGCCCGGCTCCTGGGCATAAACGTGCCGGAGGTGCGCCTCATCAGCGTTGACTCGATCGAAAACCTGCCCGAAGACATCGGTCGCTTAAGCGGACAGGCGCTTGCCGTCAGGCGCTTTGATCGGTCAGATGACGGCGGCGCGGTTCACGTCGAGGACTTTGCTCAGGTTTTCGGCATCTATCCGGAGGAGAAGTATAAAAAGGCCAGCGCGCGTAACATTGCCACAGTGATCGGGGCCGAATGCGGCGAGGATGACATTGCCGAGTTTATCCGCCGCCTGACCTTCAACACGCTTATCGGCAATGCCGACATGCACCTTAAGAACTGGTCCCTCATTTATCCCGACAGGCGCAATGCGGCACTGGCACCGGCCTATGATTTTGTTTCCACGATTGCCTATATAGAGGACAACGAGGCCGCTTTGAAATTCAGCCGGACCAAACGCTTTGATCGCTATTCAGAGGATGAGCTTTCCCATCTTGCCGCCAAGGCCCTGCTGCCGGAGAAGCTCGTTCTGGACACTGTGCGTGAAACCGTCGCGTTGTTTTACCAGTACTGGAATGCGGAGAAGGCAAATCTTCCGTTGCCGGACAATGCCGTCAAGGCCATAGAGAATCATCTTAAGATTATCCCCTTGGCGATATGACACCTGCATGTCTTCCCCTCGATAGCAAGCAGCATAGTCCATCTCCCCGTAGCAAACCGGACAGTCAACATGCTCTGCTGCAATTATTAACAACAGTCTCCAAAGCTACCTGCTCAGGCGAGGTGATCGGGAGACCGCCGGGGATTTCCCCGACTCCGGGAGGTCAGTCGAACTTGCGTAGCGCGACACTTACGTTCGTTCCACCGAAACCGTAGGAATTGCTGAGAGCCACTTTTATCTTACTGTCTCTCGCGGTGTGCGGAATGTAATCCAGATCGCATTCGGGATCGCTCTCAAAAAGGTTTATAGTCGGCGGCAAAACGCCGTCTCGAAGCGCAAGCACGCAGATTGCCGCTTCCACCGCCCCCGCCGCGCCGAGCAGATGGCCGGTCATGGATTTCGTGGAACTCACCGGAATTCGCCGGGCGTCCTCGCCGAACACTTCCTTGATCGCGTTGGTTTCGTTAACGTCGTTAAGACGCGTCGAGGTTCCGTGGGCGTTTATGTAATCCACGTCCCCGGGATTAAGGCCCGAATCCTCCAGAGCCGCGTTCATGCAGCTTGACGGTCCCTCAAGCGAAGGCGCCGTGATGTGAAAGGCGTCGGCGCTCATTCCTGAGCCGAGCACCTCGGCGTATATGCTGGCACCCCTTTTTTTCGCGAACTCGAGCTCTTCAAGGATCAGCACTCCCGCCCCTTCCGAGAGGATAAACCCGTCGCGCCCCATCTCAAACGGCCTCGACGCGGTCTCCGGCTCGTCGTTTCTGGTCGAAAGCGCCTTCATGGCGTTAAAAGCCGCGAAGGTAAGGGGGATTAGCGGAGCTTCGGCTCCGCCGGCTATCATAACGTCCGCCTTGCCGTCCTGTATTATCTTGGCGGAAAGCGCGAGCGAGTGACCGCTTGCGGAACACGCGGTCGTCGAAGAACAGTTGGGACCCTTGGCGTTGAACCTTATCGAGACGTATCCCGAAGCCATGTTGGTCACTATGTTCGGTATGAAAAACGGGGAAACGCGGTTAGGACCCTTGTTCTCCATCGTGAGGACGGTGTCGTAGAAGGTTTTCATCCCGCCGATTCCCGATCCGATAAAAGTCCCCGTGCGCCCGGAGATATCATCGGTAACCTCAAGCCCGGCATCCTCAAGCGCCAGCTTGGTAGCCGCGATGGAGAGCTGAATGAACCTGTCGTTTCTCTTCGCATCTTTCGGCTCCATGTAGAGCGTCGGTTCGAAATCCTTCACCTGCCCCGCGATCTGCGTTTTAAGATCCGAGGGATCAAAGGACGAAACCCTGCTCACTCCCGGAACCCCTTCGCAGATCGAAGACCATGTGGCGTCGTTCCCCACCCCGACGGGCGTTATAAGCCCTATACCTGTAACCGCTACCCTTCTTCCCATTTCCCCTTATTCATCCTCCGAAGCGGCTTCAACTGAACTCTGGATAAAGTTGATCGCGTCCTGAACGGTTATTATGTTCTCCGCGTCTTCATCCGAGATCTCAAGCCCGAACTCATCCTCCATGGACATTATAAGTTCCACGAGGTCAAGCGAGTCGGCTCCGAGATCCTCTATAAAGGAAGAATCGGGAGTTATCTCATCCTCGGCTTTGCCGAGATGGCTCGCGATCATCTCCTTTACCTTAGCTAAAATTTCAGCATTATCCTTTGCCATGTGAGTCAAACCTCCTAAATTTTACATGTAAATTCCGCCGTTAACTTTTATAACCTCCCCGGTTATGTACGACGCGCCTTCGGAAACCAGAAAACACACCACGTTTGAGATGTCCTCAACGCGCCCGAATCTGCCGAGAGGTATAGCTTCCAGATATTTTTTTCTCATCTCCTCGTTAAGGTCCGCGATAATATCAGTCTCAACAAAACCGGGACTTACGGCGTTCACGGTTATTCCCCTTGAACTGAATTCCTTGGCGGTTGCTTTCGTGAGACCTACTACCCCGGCCTTTGAAGCGGCGTAATTCGCCTGCCCCGGGTTTCCGGCCTCACCGGCAGTCGAGGTGATATTTATTATTCTTCCGTAACGGTTCTTGAACATACCCCTTGAAACCGCCTTGGTACAGTTAAACGCTCCCTTGAGGTTTATGTCCATGACACGGTCCCAGTCCTCCTCCCCCATTCTCATCAAAAGCCCGTCATTCCTTATTCCCGCGTTGTTAACAAGTATATGTATTCCGCCCAGTTCACCCGAGAGTTCCCCCACGCACCGCTGAACCTCGTCGAAATCGGAGACGTCAAAGCCGACCGCCCTGCCCTTGCCCCCTTCCTGCTCTATCTCCTCGAGGGTCTCATCGGCCGCCTGGCGGTTGCTGATGTAGTTAATCAGAACATACGCCCCGCGCGAAGCGAGTTTCTTCGCAATGTCCTTTCCTATCCCGCGCGACCCGCCGGTTATAAGTGCAACCTGATTACTGAATTCCATCTGTCTTAATATGATTTAACTCCTCAATTTTTTCAATACCGGCGCAACGAACGCCTTTAAGGGTTCTTTTCACAAGACCGCTTAGAACCTTGGAGGGACCGATCTCAAGAAACTCAGAAACCCCGGAGTCCTTTAGAAACTCAAGGGACTCAGCCCATCTCACCGGGCTCACCACCTGCTCCACCAGTATATCCGCCACCTTGGCGGAATCGGAATTGGCCTCCGCCCCGGTATTGGTGACTACAGGACACTTAACAGGGTGAAAATCTATTTCCCCGAGAACGTCTCTGAGGCGCGCGGCCGCGGGCTCCATAAGGGAGCAGTGAAAAGGCGCGCTCACCTCGAGCTCGACAACCCGTCTTGCCCCTTTTTCCTTAGCAAGCTCCGACGCGGCCGAAACGGCCCCGGCTTCTCCTGAGATAACGGTCTGTGTGGGTGAATTGAAATTAGCCGGGGAGACCACGTTTTCTTCCCCCGCAACCTCGGCGCAAAGCTCGCTTACTTCCTCGGACGTGAGGCCCAGCACGGCAGCCATTTTGCCAACTCCCGGGGGAACCGCTTCCTGCATGAACTCCCCTCTTTTTCTCACGGTACGCACGGCGTCACCAAACTCGAGGCACCCGGAGGCGACAAGGGCTGTAAATTCCCCGAGGCTGTGTCCGGCAACCAGGTCTGGCCTTATTTCCGTCTCCTCAAGAACCACCCTCAACGCGGCCACGCTCGTTGTAAGTATCGCCGGCTGGGCATTCGCGGTAAGAGCAAGGGTCGCCGCCTCGCCCTCAAAGCAAAGCTTCGCCAGGTCGATTCCCAGAGCGTCATTTGCTTCTTCAAAAGTCTGCCTCGCAACTGCGAACTCGGCGCAGAAATCAGCGCCCATGCCAATGTACTGGGAGCCCTGACCTGGAAAAAGGAAAGCTATCATGGATTCAGTGTGTGTTTAGTCTTCCGCAACGACTTCCGTATCGGGAGCCTGTCTGAAGAAATTCCTTCCCTTGTAGTAGCCGCAACTGGGACAGGCCCTGTGGGGAGGTTTCATCTCGTTGCACTCGGGACAAAAGGAAGCCCCAGGCAACGCAACGGAATAATGGGTTCTTCTTTTTCTTGATTTCGATCTGGAAGTCTTTCTTTTGGGTAATGCCATCTCAGTCTCCTGGTTGAAACTATATCTTTATATCTTTAAGCACCGCAAAGCGCGAGTCCTCTTGGCGGGTCTCGCAGCCGCACTGCTGTTCGTTAAGATTCTGTCCGCACCCGCTGCAAAGTCCCCTGCAGTCCTCTGTGCAAACCACCTTGTAGGGAAGCGAAAGATTAACCTGCTCTCTCATGTAATCGTTAAGGTCTATCGTCCTACCCCGGTAAGTTTCATAATCTATGTCTCCGCCTGCTTCCTCCTTCTTTTCTGTCTCAGAAGGCGAAAGAATGAGGTTTACCCCAAGATTCGTATCAACGCTTACGTCGCTTAAGCAACGGGAACACCGGGCGACCGCCAGGAATCCGATTTTTCCCCGCACGCTTATCTCGCCCGCCGTGCGTAAAAGATCAATATGAAACTCTATATCGGAATCCACGCTCGCGACTTCTGATTTCTCGGAACCGCCGAGCCATCCCGGCCCCCTCGTGAGATTAAGACTCAATCCCCCGTCCTTTATTTCCGATACGTTGACTATCATCGCGCGGAAGCCCCGCCTGCAAAAATTGCTCTAATATAAACCACAATCGCTTTATTGCAAGTGATCAAGAGAAATAAGAGTTTCTGGAGGATTAAGTTTCTGGAGTGAGCACAGGGTTGAACTGGGGTTGTGCGTTCCACAAATAGCCTTGTAACCAGAGCCGGCCTTCAACATTCTGACCAACCTTAGGAGGCTCACTGCCTGACCAGGCGCGTTGGGTCACAACAATTTTCAGTTCGGCATCTTCATATTCTTCATCAAACCTCATGACTATAACCCTTATCTGCCAGCCGGATTGACCGAGCATATCGCCAAATCGTTCTTTTGAGAAGGGTTTTACCTCAAGCACGGGACCGTGAAACCAGTAGTCATCCTGATTCCACTCGGTAATGGGCAGAAACATGGCTGCATCTTCCATACTTATCACAGGAGGTGCCGACTCTTCTAAAGCCAGTATTTGCCTTGTCTCAGGTGTTATGGAAATTTCTCTGACCTCAGCTGGTTTTGCCTCGTAGGCGATGCCTGACAGAATGAAGTCGTAAGCCTCTCCTGCCTTATACCATGCACAGTTGCTGAAAAATTGGGTATCAAAGAATGAAATGTGTGATTGGCCCCAGCTTCCCTCAATTAGGGTCTCTGCTCGGTTCAGGACAAAAACCTGTCTAATCTCAATACTAGCTTGAATACCTTCGCTGAAGAAGGGATACAAGCTGAGCAACTCGCCGCCTTCTTTGTCTACACTACTTGAACTCCGAAGTATACCAGTGAACGTGGTTATTAAACCTCTATTATTATTTGGCCAGCAAAGGTGAACGCCTTTTGGCCACTCTGCCGGAACCTTGCGTGGAACAGGACGACCGTCGCTATATGAAACAGTGCCTAGCGAGCTCCCGATGATTGTGGGCAATTCATCAACCAAGCTGTCAATGTTTTCGTAAAACGGATCCCAATGCGAACCAGGAAGATAATCTTGGTCCTCAGGTTCCCAAGTGAATGTACAATCGGGCCATGAAGCAAAAGAGGTTGAATAGTTGTCGGACATCTCTTGGGTTCTAGAACATACTACGGTAGTAGCCAGTAGTCAATATTGCGCAATCATCAGACTTTTTCGCTGTCTTCGTTCCAAGCTTTCTGGTTTGTTCCGAAGACGGGGAATGCGCCCTGCCAGAATTGCCGCCCATTGCAGGTCCGAATCCTCCTATTCCGGCTTGCGGGCGTGGAAGAAATACATCGGGGTGAATATCCCGAGGCGCCCCGCTTCGGCGAAGGTTGCCGCAGTAAAGCTCAGAAGGTTGGAAACCTCGGTTGTTCCGCGCGGCACGATTCTCAGCCGTTCAAGCAGCCAGAGCAGACCGTGGGTCAGTCGGCGCCCCACCGCGGAACTGCGAAAATTTGCAAATGAAAGGCCCGATCCGACCATGGGCTGATACCATGGAATGCCCGGCGGGGCGTCGGCCGCTATATCGCGGGCCTCCACGAGTTCGAATCCGACTTTCCGCAGGATGTCGTCCACCTCGTGCGTCATGGGGATATCCGGAAGAGCGCTGGCATACTCCATATCGGTCTTGAGCCGTCGGTGATCCGGGTCATCAGGGTTAAACAGGTCAGTCATGCAACATTCGTAGACCGCCAGAGATCCGCCGGGCTTTAGCAGGCGGAAAATTTCGGCGTAAACCCCAGTCCTGTCCGGTGCGTGACAGGTCCCCTCAATGGAATAAGCGGCGTCGAAGGATGCGTCCGGTGCGTCGATTTCCATGAAATCGCAATGCAGCCAGTCGGCCAGATGGCCAAGACCCGCCGCCTCGCAGCGCTTCTCGGCCCGTTCGAGCTGCAGCGCATTGATGTTGACGCCCAGGATACGGGCGCCGGAGAAACGCGCAATCTCGATCAACGGGCCGCCGACTCCGCAGCCCAGATCTATAGCCGTCATTCCGGGCCTGAGGCCGAGCCTGAGGGCGATATAGTGTTCGTGCCGGGCAATCGACGCGGCAAAGCTTTCATTAGCCGCCCGCGAAGCGAAATGGATGGACTGCCCCCAGCCGTACTCGATAAAGTCGGTGGCGAGGTCGTACCAGGTTATTACGGGATTCCGGGAATCCGTCTTGCTCTCGCCCGTACCTTCGTGCGCCGCGCCGCTAGGGCGACTTTTGAAACCCTCGATGCGCGTGGCGACGTCGCCTGATTTTCCGCTTTTGAAGATGTCGGTGAGGTTCGATCCCATAATCAAAGTCCCGATTGATACGCCCGGAATATAACCGTCCATGCCCCGAAAATCAAAACTCCGGTCCGCTTTCAAGGAACATCCCGCACTGGGGACGGGGAAACGGACGGCTCAGACGTTATGACAGGCGACGCTGCGTCCGTCGGCTCCTTTTTTTTCCAGCCGCGGAGTCTCCCTTGAGCATACCTCCGTAGCCAGAGGACATCTCGGATGAAAACTGCAGCCCGAGGGAATATCCGCGAGATTCCTTATTTCTCCCGATACGGACGCTTCGCTGCCGTTTTCGCTCCCGGTTGTCCTTATCTCGGGGATTGCGGAGATAAGCATCCTGGTGTAGGGATGCGCGGGGTTTGAGTAGATATCGTCGCTTGAGGCAATTTCGACTATTTTCCCAAGGTACATTACGGCCACAAGGTCGCTTACGTGCTTTACGACGCGGAGGTCATGGGATATGAAAAGGTAGGAAAGACCGTGTTTTTTCTGAAGATCCTTAAGCAGGTTTATTATCTGCGCCTGCACTGACACGTCAAGCGCCGAGACGGGCTCATCGCAGACAACAAATTTCGGGCGAAGAGAGATCGCGCGCGCTATTGCTATCCTCTGGCGCTGTCCCCCGCTGAACTCGTGAGGATAGCGACCCATGACGTCGGCTCCAAGACCTACCTCGCCGAGAAGCCGGACCACGAACTCGTGGCGTTCTTCCTTTTTTACCGTGTTGTGAATGCTTATTCCCTCAGAGACAAGCGAGCCCACGTTCATCCTGGGGTTAAGGGAACCGTAGGGGTTCTGGAATATCATCTGCATTTCCCTTCTCAGGGAGCGAAGCCGAGCCGGGTCAAGTTCGGTGATGTCCTCTCCCTCAAAGAATATCTTCCCGGCGGTGGGAGCAAGAAGTCTCAGCACCGTTTTTCCAAGCGTCGTCTTGCCGCTGCCGCTCTCTCCCACAAGACCCACTGTACTGCCCCTTTCAATTTCAAGTTCTACTTCATCAACGGCACGTACATAGCTTGAAATTCTTGATAAAATACCTTTTCGGATCGGAAAGTACTTTTTAAGTTCTCTTACATTTAATATTGATTCATTCATTTTCATAACTGAACAGACATAAATCAGTTCCGCGTTACGCCGCATTCTTTTCAGGTCCAAGGCTTTGAGCAGTTTCGCAACCCGACCTGATCCGTGCCCGTCTAAGTTCCCATGACCTCTGCAGGTTAAGCCAGAGCCTCGGAGTCGTACAAAAATAACCGGACAAGCGTAGTGCCATGTCCTCTCTCACGTCACAATGGCTGTTAAGAATCTTCGTGATCCGGTCTTTCGGCACCCTTAATTTTTTTGATAACTCGTCGATTGACAGCCCCAGCGCGTCAAGTTCCTGGCTAAGTATCTCACCCGGATGCACCGGCCTCATTCCGTTTACAGGGTTCATTCTCTGCTCTCCCTTGTTTAGCCCCAAACAGCAGGGTCGATAATAGGTTTAACCAGAACAGTATACGGGAAAACGGTTGTATAATTCCATCTTTACAGCGTCCTCACAAATAAAGCCAGAAGATTGGTCCTCATTACTCAGGAACCTATGCCGATCAGTACTAGGGGAACTGGCGGCACTCCTCGCCCTTGCTTAAGCAGATTCAGCACTCCTCGTTCATAGCAAGGAACGCCAGAGGACATTTTCCGCTCCAGATCCTTCACAGGAAGTATCTCAATCCCCACGTCAATCATGTCAGAAACATAGGAACTGAGATGCTCGGCAAACAGTTCACGGGAGGTAAAAGCGTAATCGTCAAACTGCAATTCCACCGCCACCCGACCTTTTGCAAAACAGGGCCGGTTATAATATCTTATCGCTTCATGTTCGGATCTTTTGATTCCACATCCTTTCTCATCTCCAGACATCTCGCGTACATTGCGAAGAAGATTTCCGTTGCGCATTACCCAGAATGCCGCCCTTCGCTGTTGCCACCCTCTGCTTTCAAAGCCATCTTTGAACCGTTTGCTGATTTCTTCAGGGGAAACCAGCAGATTTTCCTGCTGTCCATCTTTTTCCGTAAAGACCCTGACTCGGCAAGCCTCGGCGTCAACGCTCTCTATCACAGTCCGTATGTCCATCCATAGCTCCCCGTAGCGAACCAGCATACATTCCTCGCCGTTTAAGTGTGAATGACTAGATTTAATCGTAATTATGCATTTGACAAAGCAAAATACAAGATATAGAATCATGCCTTATAGTGAAAATTTTGAAATGGGCTTTTCGGGTTTTTGTCGAAGAACACCTTTTTTACTTCTTGGGAATTCCTGCTATTGGAACATGGGGGGCTTTTTTTACGAGGAAAAAACAAATGGCACTTGAAGTTCTCCCTATTACCTTATTACTCTTTGGTGTCTGTGCTCTTGTCGGCGGTTATTTTTCGGTAAAAAAAGCGATAAGAAAAGTTTATCTTGAGGATCTTGAAGAGGTTCTTTCGTCCGTGAGGAATCTATTGGCAACTTGGCATTCTCCGACTTTGAACATTCTCCCATCAACTGAATCTGGGCCTGATCTTTTTCAATTAAGAATGGAAGCGATGGAGAAAACTTTAAACATAAGACCTAAATTAGTTAAAAGTCACGGAAAAGAAAAAATACCCCCGTTAATCACTGCGGATAATCCTGAATCGGTGATTACTTGGTATTCGTTTTTAGTTAGCGAAGTCGCGGCATATAAGAATTGAAGAAAATGCGAAAGATACTAGTTCTTAGTTTGTTGCTTACCTTATTTACTTCTGTTTCAGCGGGTGCGGAAGCAGAAGAACATGAAGCAGAGCTTAGCGAGTTTCTTAGATTCTCTGCCTACGCAATACAATCCTTCGGCTGGAAATGCAACGAAATTCAACGTTTAGACAATGGTTCTTTCGATTTCGGCCCCCGCAGCGCTCCCGGCTATGCTATTACCTACAAGATTACATGTGAAGACAATCTGACATATTATATGAGATATACAGGTATGCCAAGTAATACCAAACAACGTATTGCTTTCTGCCATAAAGGAACATGCAAGGAGTTCAAGTGAGCTTACGCAGTCAACTTCTTGTAAGTAAGAGTTTCCGTGTTCATAATGCGCCTAAGCGTATCAATGAAGATGTGAGGGTTATCCCGGTTATTAAGCCGCCATTCAAGCTCTTCTATGTAGCGGTCCATGTGCTTGACGGACATCTTATGGAATGCTCCAATGATGGAACGCTTGAACAGGCTCCAGACTCCCTCGATGCTGTTGATATGAACATCACCTCTTACCCATTCCTCTTCGGAGTGGGTAACGGTTTCATGGCGGGTATTATGATCTTCAATTCCGAGATAGGCTTTCCATTCATCGGTATATATGGCTTCAGCTTCGTCTTTCACAGCCCGCTTGATGAATCCGTGAAGAGTCTCCCGCTTGGTGTCGGGGATTCGTTCAATACGAACCTTCCCGCCTCGCTGGATGGCTCCGGCAACCCATGTTTTATTGCCCTTGTAAGCCCTGCCTTTGCCCTTTGTTTTTCCACCTATCAGTGTTTCGTCCACCTCCACGATTCCTATGAGGGTAGGACCTTCAAACGGTTCATTACCCATAGCCTCACGGATCCGGTGGCAGAGATACCATGCTGTCCTGTAGTTAATTCCGAGAGTTCGTTTTATCTGGTTGGCCGAGATTCCTTTCTTGGACTCACACATAAGATAGATGGCGATAAACCATTTTCTCAGGGGCAAATGGGAATCATGCATAATAGTTCCACTGGTTACCGAGAACTGGTAACCGCAACCCTTGCACTCAAAACGCTTCTGTTTTGGAAGTGGAAGAACTTCGACAGACCCGCAACGGGCGCAGTGAATACCATGCGGCCAGCGGATGTTTTCAAGTGCCTTACGGCACTGATCATCTGTTTGAAACTTATCCATTAAGGAGACGAGATTGATCATGGTTCAAAAATCCCCTGGAAAAAGAAAGAAACTTCCCAAAGACGCATTTGAACGAGGCGATAGATACCTCATGGAGTGTATCTTCGGGAAACGAGTAATGAAGGAACTGGACAAAATCACTTCGGAAGAACCGAAGGAAAAGCTTGAAATTAATACTGAATTTCTCATGTAGATAATTCTACATGTTGTACACTACTTTGTCAAATGCATAATTACGGATTTAATCTGCATCGACAACCTCCTCCGGTTTTGCGGCATAGAAACCAGATACGAGATGGGAAAATACCAGATCCGGTTCTGCGAATCCAGTATCAGAATTGGAATATGCACCCAGAGAATGAAGATCATTCAGGTCGCCCTTTCGGAAGAATACAGAAAACATTTCGGTTGCATATTGATTAGTCAACTCCCACGGATCAGAAGGCGAGAAGAATCAGGAAGGAGGCAAACATGCATATATAGATTTGATCAGCCTTATGAACATACCAGAGCTAAACGGATTAGCAAAAAAGATCGTAGGAACCCTCGACATCTCCTTAATTCTTGGGTAAATTACTTCCCGAAGTTTAATGGAAGAAAAGATAATACCGAGCAAGAAAAACGGGGTCGTCGAGTCACTTCCTGAGGGAACATCGCTAACAGAGATAATGAGGACGTTCCCTGATAACGCTACGGCTGAAAAATGGTTTGTTGAAAACCGCTGGCCAGACGGGATACACTGCCCGTGCTGCGGAGCGAAAAATATCCAGGAAAGAAAAACCCGTAAGCCTCAACCTTACCGTTGCCGTGATTGTCGCAAGGATTTCTCCGTCAAAACAGGGACGCTGATGCATCATTCTAGGCTTGGACTTCAGGTTTGGGCGATAGCCATATATCTTCTTGTTACCAACCTCAAAGGTGTTTCCAGCATCAAACTCCATAGAGGTCTGGATATCACTCAAAAGAGCGCATGGCACTTGGCTCACCGCATAAGAGAGACTTGGAAAGATAATGAAGACATGTTTTCTGGGGCTTTAGAACTTGATGAAACCTTTACGGGTAGCCAACACCTTCCCTATCAAGGACTGATCTCATGAATGAAGAATTATCACGGTATCTTAATGGCAGGAAATTCGGAACTGTACTAGCCGACCCTCCTTGGAGATTTCATAACAGAACCGGCAAGGTTGCCCCGGAACACCGCAGATTGTCGAGATATGACACCATGACATTCGAGGAGATAGCGGCACTCCCTGTAAAGGACCATGTTGCCGACATTTCTCATTGTTATCTATGGATACCGAATGCGTTGCTCCCTTATGGTTTAGACATATTGGACGCTTGGGGCTTTGAATACAAAACAAACCTGATCTGGCACAAAATACGTAAAGACGGCGGGTCGGATGGAAGGGGCGTAGGATTTTACTTCCGAAATGTGACAGAAATCCTGTTATTCGGCGTTAGGGGGAAAAACGCCAGAACCCTTGCCCCGGGCAGAAGCCAGGTTAATTTGATAGCCAGCCGCAAAAGAGAGCATTCACGTAAACCTGATGAGCAATATGATCTTATAGAGAGCTGTAGCCGGGGACCGTATCTTGAACTGTTTGGACGTGGCGGCAGGGAGAAATGGGTAGTGTGGGGCAATCAGGCTAATGGAGACTATCAACCTGACTGGCCTACATACAAATACAATTCGACGGGTGCCGAGTGAGCTTATCTTTACTGACGGATGCGGGATTTGATATTATCCACAAAAACCACGCCTTAGCAGTTCTTGCTAGGGATTTTCCTGTACCATTTAAAGAATTATGTGAAGTGTTAACGGGCATAAGGATTGCGGATGTGGAACTGATACAGGGTGGAGGGGGCGAAGCAAGTTCCACTCAGAGACTACGCAGAGATCTGACTAATAAAAACTGGGAGAAGCGCAGGATCACTATCAGAAAGACAGTGGACGAGCTGGAAAAGTTTTCAGTAACGCACGAAATTGACCATGTCAGAAGAACTGAGAATGGGACAATCGCTCTTGAAATAGAGTGGAATAACAAAGACCCGTTTTTTGATCGCGATCTCGAAAGTTTCCAGCGTATACATAAAGATGGGGTGATTAGCGCAGGCGTGATAGTGACTCGCGGCAAGTCACTTCAAGATAGCTTGGTCAAAATTGTGGCTGACTGCGCTTCACGCTACAACATCAGAGGATTTGAGGACTTATCCGTATTCGGAGTAAGTCCGACAAAACGACAACGTGACATGGTGAAAACCACAGGTGATGATTTCATAAAAGATTGGGCGCCTGTTTTCGTACGGGATAAATTTGGAAGGGCTACGACACACTGGGACAAGCTGCAGGACCGTATTGAAAGAGGTGTTGGAAATCCATGCCCGCTACTTCTCATAGGAATTCCGGCATCCGTAGTATACGAGGGAGAATTATAGTGAGCGAAGACCAAGAGAAATCTGACGGGCGGACGGAAATTATCCCACCCATACCTGACACACCAGAGAACGTAGCCAAGGCTATTATGATGAATAAGCCTAAGAAGGAATGGGATTACCTAAAGCGAAATCAGGCACGGAAATTTGGAGTTGGAAGAAAAGAGAAGTGAAATAGGAGTTCGGATGAGTATATCTTTCCAACGCATTATTCCACCCCGTTTTCCAAAAACATCTCGTAGCGGAAACAGGCTGAACCGTGAAAATCAGAAACGCTGTAAAGGTCCGGCTGCGCCTCAAAACATTTTCCTTCCGCATACTCGCAGCGGTTGTTGAACCTGCACCCTTCGGGGAACTCGCCCGGAGATGGAATCGTACCCCTGATCGAGTGAAGCTCCTCGCCCGCCGACTGGCCGGGAATCGAATTTATAAGCCCTATGGTGTAGGGATGCGCGGGGGCGGAAAAAAGCTGCTCAACGCTTCCCTGCTCAACCACCTTCCCCGCGTAAAGAACGTAGATGTCGTCGGCAACGTTTGAGATAACCCCGAGGTCATGGGATATAAGCATGACCGCCATCCCCATCCTGTCCCGAAGACTTTTTATAAGGGACAAAATCCCCGCCTGGATGGTCACGTCAAGGGCGGTCGTCGGCTCATCGGCTATCAGCAGTTCGGGGCTGCAAGCAAGGGCCATCGCGATCATTACCCTCTGGCACATTCCCCCGCTCAGCTCGTGCGGGTAGCTCGAGTATCTCTCCGCGGGAGAGGGAATGCCGACTGTGTCGAGCAGATCAACTACTCTTCTCTTTTCCTCTTTTCTCGAGACGTTCTCGTGAACCCTTATGACCTCGCCTATCTGGTCCCCCACGGTGTAAACGGGATTAAGGGAACTCATCGGTTCCTGGAATATCATGGAGATCCTGTTTCCGCGGTAATGCCTGAGTTCCCGCTCGGTGAGCGAAAGGAGGTTTTCTCCCTTGTATATAACTTCCCCCGAGTTCACCCTGGCAGGCGGCACGGGCAGAAGCCCCATGACGGAAAGAGCGGTGAGGGTTTTTCCGCAGCCGCTTTCCCCTACGACCCCGACTATCCTCCCCTCTCCTATACTGAGGCTCACGTCTCCCAGGACCTCAAGCTCCCCGCCTTCTGAGGGAAAGGACACGTTAAGGTTTTTTATCTCAAGCAGCTCTGAATTCGCCATCACGTAATATTATCTTTCCTTTAGTTTGGGGTCTATCGCGTTTCTGAATCCTTCCCCCACCAGATTAAGAGCCGTAACCGTCACGAAAATCGCAAGCCCGGGGAAAAGAACAAGCCACCACGCGAAATCCACGTACTTCTGGGACTGCGAGATTATCTCTCCCCAGCTGGGTTCCGGGGGCGTCACCCCGAACCCGAGAAAGCTGAGACTCGATTCAACCAGTATAGCTCCCGCCACTCCGAAGGTGGCGCTCACCAGAACGGGCGCAAGAGCGTTTGGAAGCATGTGCTTTAGTATAATCCTGCGGTCGCCGCTTCCAAGGGCCCACGCCGCCTCGACGTAGTTCGTCTGGCGAAGTTTCAGAAACTCTCCGCGAACGAGCCTCGCCACGCCCGTCCAGCCCGTTATGCCTATCACTATCATGATGTTATAGATACTGGGCTCCGTAAAGGCGAGGATGGTGAGAATCAGAAAGAAAACGGGAAAGGTGATCATCACCTCTATCAGCCGTGAAATCGCAAAATCGATCCAGCCGCCGTAATAACCCGCGATCGCTCCCAGTATTATTCCTATCACCATGGCTATCCCTACGGCAACCACCCCTATTGAAAGCGATATCCTCGCCCCGTGAATCATCCTGCTGAGAACATCCCTTCCCCTGTCGTCCGTGCCAAGAAAATGGTTCCCGTCGGGAGCCGAGAGAACGGAGAAGAAATCGCTTTCCGTGGGGCTGTACTTCACGGGGGGGAAAATCGCGAACGAATCCGGGTCGTCAAGATACATGCCCCGAAGGTCCTCTCCGCGAAACTCGGGATAATCGATAACCACGGGGAAATAGTACTTGCCCTCCTCAACGAGCACTATGGGCCTGTTGCCCGCGAGGAAACTTTCAAAAAGCGCCGTCACCGCGAGGAGAACTATGAAGAAAAACGAGACGTACGCGAGGGAGTCCTTCTTGAACTCGATCCACACCCTGTCCCAGTACCCGATGCCTGAGCCCTGCTTCATGATTTCCTCTCAAAGCCGATCCTGGGGTCAACCACGGCGTAGGTTAAATCCGATATAAGAATGCCGATCAGGGTAAGGAGAGCGGAGATGGTGGCGACGGCCATTATGACTGGGTAGTCCCTTGAAAGCACGGACTCAAATCCCAGCCTTCCTATCCCAGGGATCGAAAAGATGGTCTCTATGATAACGCTTCCCCCTATCATGGCGGGAAGAATCGAGGCGATTATCGTAACTATCGGGATAAGCGAATTCCTTAGGGCGTGCTTGAAAAGCACCCTGTTTGGCGCAAGCCCCTTGGCCCTGGCTGTCCTTATGTAGTCCTCCCTGAGCACCTCAAGAAGGCTTCCCTTCTGGTAGCGCGAAAGCGATGCGAGGGAGGCGTAGGTAAGGCAGAAGACGGGGAGAACAAGGTGCCAAAGGAAATCGAGGGTTCTCTCGA
Source organism: Candidatus Dadabacteria bacterium (assembly GCA_009837205.1). Taxonomy (NCBI): domain Bacteria; kingdom Pseudomonadati; phylum Thermodesulfobacteriota; class Candidatus Dadabacteria; species Candidatus Dadabacteria bacterium. The sequence goes on from VXTZ01000027.1 coordinate 53,765, forward strand.
GAAAAGGAAGGTCCTCATAGCCCCTCGAGTGCACGCCGTATATGGGAAAGATATCAAAAGCTCCCCCGCCGCCGAAGAAATAGATAAGCACCACGGCCATCCAGAAGCTCGGAATCGAGTAGAGAAGAAAAAGAACGAAAGTCGTTGCGCGCTCCGCAAAGCTCCACTGCCTAACGGCTGACCAGGCCCCGATCGGTATGGCTAGCAGGTACACGAGGAAGATCGAAAGAGCGTTCAGTATGAGAGTGATCGGAAGTCTTTCCGCTATCTTGTCTATTACCGGGCGGTGGTCCTTGTAGGAATTTCCGAAATCAAGCGTCACGATCTGGCCGAGCCAGATGAAATACCTCTGGTGAACGGGCTTATCGAGACCGTAGAGCTTTTTGGTCTGCTCGACTATCTCCTTGGTCACCTGATCGCTTTTTATTCCCTGATCAAGCGACATCCTGCTCTCAACGGGGCTCCCCGGGGCAAGCTGTATCACCAGGAAAGTGATAAGGGTGATCCCGAACAGCGTGGGAATCATCAGCAGAAGTCTTTTCAGGATATAGTCCTTCATTGGGGAAAAAAAGAATATCCTTCAAGAGTTGGATTTTTTATTATAAACCGAACGGAAAGTATACTCGCCATGCCGAAATTTACTTCATATGCTTCCAAAAACAAGCTCTTAGGGTCGGTCAGGAACTCAGATGGTATCGTGGATATATGGATTGTCCCTGAGTACCCGTACCAGTTTCCTTACGACTTCGCCTCGTTTACCACGACTCATTCTGTCAAGATTGATCCGCTTCCAGAGAATCGCGGGCAAGTTCCTCGCATCGGGAAAAGGAAGCAGGTTCCAGTCCGGCTCCCCTTCATTAAACCCGACGAGAAAAGCCCTGTGGCGCTCCGTGAGGGCACTTAGAATTCTCCCCGGCAGCGCAAGCTGGGTTTCGAGCAGGTTCTCAAGGCTCACATCGATTCTCGCCATCCCCGCAAAACGATGATGATAAAGGTTCCTTATGTCCTGAATTCTGGGATCAAGCACCTCATGAGTCGGCTTGCGATGGCTGACCAGATAAACGACAAAAGCGTCAAGTATCTCACGAGTAAGCTCTCCGCCTCTTTTAAAAAACAACCAAACATCGAATATGTCCCGCGGATGCTGTCTCTGCAGGGCCGCGCAGAATTTGCCCGCGTAAAGCTCCGCCTCCGAGAGGCAGTTTATCTTCATGCTCCCGCCGAACTCTTTTTCAAGCAACGGACACAAGGGCATCCTGACCGGCGGCAGCAAGGTTCCTCGCACCACTTCGTTAACTTCGATCTTAACCAGCATGCCGTCTTTTCTTACCAAGGCCTTAAAATTCTCCTGGATGTCCACTTCCGCCCCGGACAAGAATTTTCTGATCTCAGACCCGATCGCTTCCATGTTCTCACGGATATCGCGAAACGCTTCGTCGCGGCCGTTAAGCGGCAGGTAGCAGAGATCGATGTCCACGGAAAGCCTCGGGCAATTCCGGAAGAAGAAATTGATGGCCGTGCCTCCCTTGAGAGCGAACACCTCCTGTCCGGCGGCAATCCGCAACGTCTCAAGCAGCAAGTCCGATTGCCTTCGATACGCTTCCGTCATGAATCCATCCAGATTTCGGGAACCGTTATCTTGAATCTCGAGTTCCAGAGTCCGCCGCTTACAACATGTCGGCTCCCTGAACCGAGATTAACGGACCCCAGGTTCAGTTCACGGTACCATTCGTGACTGACAATCTCCGCCAAGGCAAGAAACAGCCGCTTTGCCTTTACCGACCTGCACGCAAGCAGGATGCTTTGCACCATCTCAGGGCGCAATGTCGCTAGGCCTTCCATAAGCTGCCTGGCTTCCTCGAAATCCGCGTGGTTCGGCAGCAGGTAGCAGTACTCAAGCATGGCCCGTTCGGGAGAGCTTATTTCGAGCGAGAACTCCCCGGCACGCCAGTTGGTCACGCCCGCTGAAACCGGGTCAAACAGCGCATCGGCGTTAAGAATGCACAGGTTTGCGGCAAACGGCTGACGCGTAAACCACTGGGGCAGTTTCCTTTCGGACCCGACGGCTAGCTGTAGAACGGGGCTTGCTCCAAGCGGCAGGTAATGCAGTCGCCCCTGATACCCAAGCGCCGTACACGCCGCGGGGTAAACGGTCACGGAACGCTGCCGTTGCAAAGCGTAGATGGATCCTGACAAGGTAGGTTCCGTTCCAGCCCTCATCCATGCCCCTCTGCCAATAGGACTCAGCCACCCGCTGCTCTTGTAGCCCTGCAGCAGCTGGGGGGAAACCCGTTGCAAGGCTAGCCACCCGCTGGTCATGGGAACACCCGGGGGATTCTGGGCAAGCACGCGATTGATTCTGGTTCCCCGTGGCGTTTCATACTGTGTTTCTACGTAGCTCATATCAATGTTCTCGGCCTGCCTTTGATTAAAGTTTTTATTTATTATTTAGAATATAAATACAAGTATACTATATTTTTAAGAAAATATAAAAACAGTTTACTGAAAATGTTT
>VXTZ01000028.1 GCA_009837205.1 Candidatus Dadabacteria bacterium
AAGGAAATTCGCACTATACATAAATTTAAGCTTGCTAAAAAACAGGAAGTCCTACACTTACCGCTTACGCTTTGACAATCGTCCCCGGCAGATGTATTTTGTTAGTGGAGTGGTAAAAGAAATTTACACTGCGAGGAGGCAGAGGAATTATGTTTTCCGTAACTCCCAAAGCCGTAGATGAAATAAAAAGGCTGCTTGCCGAAGACGACATCGAAAATGCGTTTCTCAGGGTAAGGATAGTGCCCGGGGGCTGTTCCGGGTTTTCCTACGAGATGGGATTTGACGACGAGACCGATGAAGGAGACAACTTGATCGAGTCCGACGGCATAAAGGTCGCTATCGACGAGATCAGCTACACCTATCTCGACGGATCGGTTCTTGATTTCAAGGATGGTCTTGACGGAAAGGGCTTTGCAATCGAAAACCCTAACGCGACCGGTTCCTGCGGCTGCGGACAGTCTTTCACCGCATAGAAAAATCCGCAACATCCAGATTTTCCCCACAAAACTTTTGCCGGATCCCGCGGCGAATCTTGGCGCGGAGGATTCATTGAATGTGGACGGGCCGGAAAAACAGGCTTTTTGTCTGTGAGGCGTTGTGTGGGGTAACGGATCATGGTTTCTGTATTTGCAAAAAACCGCAGAAACCAGATTCTCGGAAAAACGTATTCTTTTTCGGATAAACAGATTTGATTATATACTTATACAGGTAGCAGACCTGCTAGGCAGTCGGCACAGAGTACATCATGGCATCAACGGCAAAAACACTTAAGGCCCACGAAGAGGCAAAAAGCTACGACAGGATCAAGTCAAAACACCTGATCGGAACCATCTTCACCGACTTTACTCCTTGGAACAAGCTCTACGGATTCAGAAACTTTATCCACGCTCCCTCAGGCAAGAAGATCGAGTTCGCTAACGATCCCGCCGTCATAGTAGGCACCGCAGTGTTTAAGGGCACCGGTGAGGAAGTGGCCGTAATAGCCCAGCAGACCCCCTCGAGCGAAAAGGAAAGAACTACGCTTAACTATGGAATGGTCAAGGCCGACGGCTACGGGCTGTCTTTGTGCATGATGGAATACGCAGAGCAGCACCGTCTCAAGCTCTACACGTTCATCGACACCATTGGTGGAGATCCCTATGAATACTCGGCCGAAAAGCTTCAGTCCTGGCTGATTTCCTACTGCCAGTCAAAGATGATCTCCATAAGAACGAAAACGATAACCACGGTGCTCGGGCTCGGGGGAAGCGGCGGCGCGATCGCCATACAGCTGGGACACAGGAGGCTCATGCTCTCGAGAGCCGAATATTCCGTAATAACGGCCGAAGGCTGTTCCGCCATCCTTTTCAGAAGTGCGGACAAAGTGGCGGAAGCGCTTGAGGTGCTGCAGCCCACGGCGACCCACATGAAGAAATACGGAATAATAGACGAGATAGTAAAAGAGGCTCCTCTTGGAAGAAACAACTACATCCCATCGACACTTAAGAACCTGCAGGCATCCCTGACCGCCGCCTCCAATGAAGTTGACCGCTTCGACGTGAGGCACCTGCGCCAGGAACTGCGCAGGAAAATCGAGAAGTGTGGCCGCATAAAAAAGCGGGAGAGACTCTACGGGGGGATCGCAAAGAAAATAAAGGCCTGGCTCCCTAACTACTTCAGCGGAAGAAAGGAAAATCCCGATATCTCGGAAATGCAGATAGCCATCTACGGATCGGAACCTCACTTCTGCAACGACGAAAAAGACGGCCAGGGAAAAATTATACGCCCCGGTTGCAAGAAACAGCTTACGAAAAAGGAACTGCACGCGAACAATTCCTCGTGTCCTTACTGCGGCCGCCCCGAAGCGCTTAGTTCCGATGACTATCTGGACTTTCTTCTGGACGAGGCGTCCTTTCACGAAGTAGAACCGGGTCTTTCCCTTGAGGACGTGGATTCGGTCTACAAGTTCTTTAACTATTCGTCTTCAATACAGAAACTCGCCGGGAAAACCGACTCCAAGGATTCCCTTGTAACGGGTTACGGGACCATGTTCGGCATACCCGTGGCGGTGGCGGTCTGCGACTTCCGTTTCATGGGCGGGTCAATGAGTTCCGTCTTCGGCGAGAAGATGAACAGGATCGTCAGCTACGCCATAGAAAACAGGCTTCCCCTGATAACGATAACGGTAAGCGGAGGAGCCAGGATGCAGGAAGGCACCGTGGCGCTGTATCAGATGGCGAAAACCATATCAGCGATTATGAGGCTTAAAGAAAACGGGCTTCCGAACATCTCCATACTCGGCCACCCGACGACCGGAGGAGCCCTCGCGAGCTACTCGGTCCAGGGAGACTTTATAATAGCGGAGAAAAGAGCGACAATCGCATTTGCCGGAGACCGGGTTGTAAAGCTCACAAGCGGCGGACGCGGGGTCGATCCGAAAATAATGTCCTCTGAGTTCTACGAGGAAAGCGGCGGCGTTCACCTGGTGGTCGAAAGAAGCAAGATAAAGCCCGCGATCTCCGGGCTGCTTAAGTTCAGGGGTTTTAAAAACAGTCTGGACACCGGGGCATTTCACCAGCGCCTGGACGATGGATTCGAGGACGACTGGCTTTAGTCGTCCGAAACATCTCCCACAGAACTGATCAGAAGTTAACTTCTCCTCTCAGGATGACTTCGTGCTCGGGCTTTGCAGTATTACTCTGCCTGCGTACGGGTGAAGATTGCTCAAACGGGCATGCTATGTATGGAGCCGGATGAATAAGTTTGGTCGGAAACCCTGAAGCGGGCGCTTCATGTGGCCGGAGGCGTATCCGGTTTCTCGGAGTAGGTGCCGTCCAGTCCCATTATTTTTGAAATTTCCTCTGGGGAATCGAGTATCTCCCCCTTGCCCATCTTGTAAAGAAAGTTCGCGTTGTCCCTCGGGGCGTCGCTTTTTACGTTAGGGTCGAAGAAAACCTCTTTGGTGTGAACGAGTCCCGCGCGGTTATACGAAGAGAGTTCGTACTTCATTCCCATCCGAAGCGCATCGCATGGGCAGGCCTCGACGCAAAAGCCGCAGAAAACGCAGCGCATGAAATCTATGTTGTATACCTTGGGCCTTCTCTCGATTCCGTAATCGTCCGCGGGCTCAGAAACTATGGAGATAGCCTGGGTGGGACACGCGATCTCGCAGAGCTTGCACGCAACGCACCTTATCTCGCCCTCGTCATCGGCAGGCATCACGTGAAGCCCCCTGTAGTTCTCGGGAAGCGCTTTTACCTCCTCGGGGTATTTCACGGTTATCGGCTGGTGACGCGTGATGTGCCTTATGGTGATCATAAGGCCCTTTAGCACCTGGGGAATGTAAAGCTTCTCCCAGAAAGAAAGCCGCGGTCGCTCAAGCACTTTTACGTTTATCGCCATAGTAACCATCTATATACCACAGAAAGGGAAAATACTGAAGCCGCTAGCGGAAAAAACTGCCGCGGCGGTAAAGGATGAGGACAAGCGCAAGCGCAGAGCCGCAAAGAAGCCAGAGCGCGGTTTCTACGTCTCCCAGAACGAGCTTTCCCGTCCCTATCATGAAACAGAGAAGAAAGGATACGACAAGCGACCAGTTAAGAAAGACCGAGGAAAAAACTCCCTGCCCCGGCGCAATCCCCGCTTTCTTCCGGACGGGCGACCAGAGGCCAGGAGGTCTTACCCTCGAGTAGAATTCCGAGAGTTTTTCCGAGGACTCGGGAGCGGTGACGAAAGTGGCCGTAACCCAGCAGGCAATCGAGACGGGAACGACAAGTATCTGGTGGCGCAGTTCAAGCGGAATGCCCTTGGCCTCAGTGTAGAGAATCAGAATCAGTATGGTCGCAAGCGACGATGCAAGCGCCACTATCTCGCTCCAGGCGTTTATCCTCCACCAGAACCACCTGAGTATGAGCACAAGGCCGATTCCCGAACTCATGGCCCAGAGAAATATCCAGGCGTCCCCTATGTTTTTTATCTGAAGCGCCACTGCGCCCGCGATAACGGCAAGCACCACGGTTGCAATCCTCGAGACCGCCACGTAATGGCGCTGCGGGGCGCTTTGCCGCACGAACCTCCTGTAAAGATCGTTCACTAGATACGAAGCCCCCCAGTTAAGGTGCGTCGATACCGTGGACATAAACGCCGCGAGAAAGGAAACCAGCAGAAGACCCCGAAGACCCGGCGGGAGAAAGTCCCTGATCATCACAAGGTAAACTGACTCATCATCCCCTCCCGCCACTCCGGCCGCCTCGGGAAAGATTACCACCGAAGCCAGTGCAACCAGAACCCACGGCCAGAGGCGAAGCACATAATGGTTAAGCGCAAACCACGCCGTGCCCGCAAGGGCATGTCTCTCGTCTTTTGCGGAACAAAGCCGCTGTATGAAGTAACCTCCACCGTCAGCGTTGTGGGAGGACCACCAGACAACAGTCATGAAGATAAGGAATGTGAAAAAGTCGGAGGAGAAAAACTCTTCAGTGCCTGCAGCCTGCGTGATGAACATGGAGGTCTGCTCAGGGGGAAGCTCCGCGATTTTGCTTACGAACTGTCCGTACCCTCCGACTGCGTCAGAGTTTATTACCACGACCGCGAGTATGATCGTGCCGCCGAGCGCTATCGCGTACTGCACGAAATCCGTTATCACGACTCCCCAGAGCCCGGAGAAGACCGTGTAGATGAGCACGATTCCTACGCAAAGCGAAACCGCATATATTTGCCCCACTCCGAAAAAGACCTCAAACACCTTGATCATCGCGGTTATAACCCACCCCATCACTATGAAATTAAAAATCGTCGAGAAATAAAACGCCTTAAACCCCCGGAGAAACGCGGCGGGGCGGCCCCCGTAGCGAAGCTCTATCAGCTCGTTGTCGGTTATCACCTGCGCCCTTCTCCAGAGCCTCGAGAAAACCACTATCACGAGCGCGTGGCTGAAGATGTAGTTCCACCAGAACCAGTTTTTCCATATCCCTTCGGTCCTTATCCACCCGGTTATGGCAAGCGGGGTGTCGGCGGCAAAAGTGGTGGCGACCATCGAGGTTCCAAGAAGCCACCAGGGAAGCCCGCGCCCCGAAACGAAATAGTCTGAAAGACTTCCGGACGCCCTCCTTGAAAAATAAAGGCCTACGCCCAGGGAAAAGACCAGGTAGAGGCCGAGCAGCATCCAGTCTACGGCGTGGAGTTTCATAGGTCTATTCTCACCGGAAGCTTAGCAGCCGACGGCCGCTCTCCCGCAAGAATTTCCGCGGCAGCGCGGCCCGCCGCGCGCGAGGAATCGAAAAGCGAGATCACGGTATCGAAAAAGGGAAACTCGGCTGCGGGATAGGGAGAGCCGAAGGTAAGCAGAATTTTTTCACCCGGAAAGGAGGAAAGACCGTTTACGTAATCGGCTATCGCCGGGGGAACAATGCAGTTCTCCGTCCATCCTGCCGGGGCGGCGGACAAAACGCACACGAGCGAGGAGACATTTTCCCTCGGCGGCAGTTCGGGGCAGCAAAAGCTCTTCTCCAACGTCACTCCTCCCTCAGAGAACCCCTCGCGAATCCCGGCCAGAAGCTCCTCCGTATCTTCCCTGCCAAAATGAAAGACCGAGGTCTTTTCGCCGCTAAGTCTGCCTCTTCGAACAACACAGGCCGAGCGACGGGTGATTTCTTCTGCCTCCTCGCGGTTTTTCTTAAAATCGGGTGACGGAATCTCTTCCCCGCCCGAAGGGAAAAGCCCCTTAGCGTAGGATATCCTAGAGAGAGATTCTCCCCGAGCAGTATCTTTAAAAAAGCCATCCTCCGCCCTTCTTTCGAGGAACCCCTCTGGATCCCTTGGATCAAGAACTATGTCCACTCCGCTCGCAAGGGCCGCTAGAATATTTTCCTCCTCCCGCTCATCCCCTCCCAGCGCGTCCATTCTGAAGGAATCCGAGACGATCAGGCCGTTGAATCCAAGTCTTCCACGCAGAAGGCCCCGCAGAATCGGTTCCGAGAGGGTGGCAGGGACTCCGAGAGGGTCAAAGGCAGTATAACAGACATGGGCCGGCATCACGCAGTGAAGCCTTTTCCCAATCGCTTCCCGAAAAGGCAGAAGATCCGAGTCCATGAGACGCTCAAGAGACCTTTCAACTGTGGGAAGGCAGGCATGGGAATCCTCCAGGGTGGCGCCGTGACCTGGAAAGTGCTTCCCGCAGGCGAGCACCCCCTCTTTCTGCATGATCTCCGCAAAAACTCCCCCCAGTTTCGAGACAACCGCGGGATCATCGGAGAACGCTCTTACGTTTATTATAGGGTTTTGCGGCTCGGAATTAACGTCAAGAACCGGAGCGAAGGCAAGATTTAGCCCGCAGTATTTCATCTCCCGGGCCGTTATGACTGCCTGACGTCTCAAAAGCTCCTCGTCGTCCATTGCCCCCTGGGCCATGGCGAAAGGAAAAAGAGTTCCTCCCGAAACCCGCTGACCGAGGCCCCTTTCAACGTCGCAGCCGAAAAAAAGCGGAAACTCGGAGAGAGCCGAGAGCCTCCGCGTTGTCTCTCTCACCCGCTCGACATCCCCGTTGAATATTATGAAGCCGCAGACACAGAAATCCCGCGCGAGACGCTCCGCCCGTCTGACCGAGCCGGGGTCCTGGAAATCGATTCTCGGCATAATAAACTGTGCCGCGCGCCGGGACGCAGGGAGATCTTTTGACGAAAAAACTGAAGGATTCTCATACATTTTTACAAGATATTCTTCCCAATCGAGATTTTTCCGAGAAACGTGGCATCCCGGGCTCCCGTAACTGCCGGCACGTTCGTCCGGTTTCCACACACGGTTTCATTCGCAAGCACCGCGAATCCTACAGCCTCTTTGGCATCTGCGGGAATGCCGTATTCGTCCGAGAGGCAAAGCCGCGTCGGGGCGAGCTTTTCACGAAGCCTCGAAACCATTACGGGGTTTCTGGCGCCGCCACCGCTCAGCACGACTTCTTCCACATCCGCACGAGGGTAAATAAATCTTTCATAGGCAGAGACTATGGAGCAGGCAGTAAACTCGACGAGGGTGCGCAGGAGATCGGGAAGGGATACCCCTTTTTTCTGGGCAAGGGAAAAAAGCCTCCCCGCCATCCGTTCCCCGAAAAGCTCCCTGCCGGTTGATTTAGGGGGTTCTATATCAAGGTACGGATTTTTCATGAGCCTGCGGAAAATGTCCTTATTAACCGAACCCTCCCCCGCTATCGTACCATCCTCATCGAAATTCCTCTCGCCCCCAGAGGCAAGGCGCACCACCGAGTCCATCAGAGAATTGCCGGGTCCCGTATCGAAAGCCAGAAGCTCCCCGAGTTTTTTCGTGACCAGAGTGCAGTTAGAAATGCCCCCTATGTTATGGGCTATTACGTTTTTACCGGTTCCGGAGAACAGCAGGTAGTCGACGTAGGGGATAAGGGGCGCTCCTTCTCCGCCCGCAGCCATATCCCTAGTTCTGAAATCTCCCACCGTGGTAATTCCCGTAGCCTCGCAGATAACGTCCGCTTCGCCCAGCTGAAGGGTCGAGGAAACCTCCTGCCCCAGAGAAGGAGGGTTATGAAAAACCGTCTGGCCGTGGGTGCCCACCAAGTCAATCTCGGTCGTTTTGAGTGCCGCCTTCCGCAGAAGATCAAAGACCGCCGCGGCAAACTCTTGGCCGAGCAGGAAATTAAGATCGGACAGTGAGGCGGTGTTCAGTCCACCGGGAGAGAGAAGGAGCTTCCTTGCGTCGTCGGAGTATTCCCGGCAGATAAAGTCCTCAATCTGTACTTCTGTATCCTCTCCCGAGCCGCGAATCCTTACCAGCGCCGCGTCAATACCGTCCATCGAAGTCCCGGAAATGAGACCGACAGCCAGTTTTTCCTTCTTCGAAATTATCGGACGAAGCCAGTTCACGCGGAAAAAGTTACCTGATGAAAAAGGGATTTAGCAGACGGAATGAGCATGGGGCCAGTTACGGATTCCCCGCCGAGCGGGATATGCTCCTTAGGGTCTTCTTCAAGTAGCCACTGTTTTCCCGCAGCAGTTTTACCGACTCTTCGGGCGAGAGGCTACCGAGTTTCATTACCACGGCAACCTTGAGATTTCCGCCGGCTTCCCGGAAAAGCGAGGCAGCCTCCTCTTCTTCCACATCACATATGTCCATTATGATTCTCCTTGCCCTGTCGACGAGCTTTGACGACGTGGGCTTAAGGTCAACCATCAGGTTTCCGTAAGTTTTCCCGAGAAGCACCATCGCAGTCGTCGTAACCATGTTAAGGAGCATCTTGGTAGCGGTAGCGGCCTTGAGCCTAGTGGAACCCACTATCACTTCGGGACCGACAAGAAGAGTTATGACCAGATCGGCCGGGGCGTTCTCCGGCTCGCTGCAACATACAAGTATGCTTGTGCAACCGACCGTCTTGGCATACTCAAGGGCCGATATCACAAACGGCGTACCGGAACTCGCCGCGATTCCCAAGACCACGTCGTCCACAGAGAGTTTTTTGTCACGTAGGGCTTCCACGGAAGCCGTAGTGGAATCCTCGGCACCCTCGACCGAGTTCCATACAGCATCCCGCCCTCCCGCCATAACCGCCTGCACCGTTTCGGGATCCGTCCCGAAAGTGGGCGGGCATTCGGCGGCTTCCATCACCCCGAGCCGCCCGCTTGTCCCCGCACCGACGAAAAAAACCCTGCCGCCGCACTCAAGGGAGCGGAAAACCATTTCCGCTGCCTGGGAGATGGAATCTTTTTCCCTGGAAACGGCCTCAAACGCCGCCTGGTCTTCCCCACTTACAAGATCAATGATCTCGGAACATGAAAGTTCATCGATACTGACCGTCCTCGGGTTTGCTTTCTCTGTGAGCAGATGTCCTGTAGGGCGAGTTTTCTCCACAGGAAACATTATATCTGAAACGTGCGCCGCTTATCCGGAGAACCGTCCACGGTGCCAGGTTTGATTTGTAAGCAATATCCGTATAGAGTCCTTTGGATATTGCGGGTGTAGCTCAGCTGGCCAGAGCATTGGCTTCCCAAGCCAAGGGTCGCGGGTTCGAATCCCGTCGCCCGCTCCAACCCCCTCCCATAAATCGCAAGAAGCTTCATTATTTGCAAGACCGCCTCTCCAGATTGGCAAACAGCACAAAGCCACCAACCAGAAATTCCTCGCATATGAAGTAGGGCCAGAAAATTAAAACGCTATCAAGTAATCATTAGCTCTTCCGGAAAACCAGATACTTAAGGCCGAAGAAATTCCAGAAAAGCGTGAATATCAAGGACACCGCGGCTCCTATGTTCGCCCACACCGTGGACGAGATGGAGCCCCCAGAACCTCCGAACTCGGCAACCACGTATGAAGCAACCGTAACGTTTATCACGAGCCCCACGCCCACGACGGCGAAGAACCTTATGAACTGGTTCATCCACCCCTCGACCTCCTTGCTGCGAAACGTCCAGAACTTGTTCCACGCATAGCCGTTAACGTTTGCCAGAATAAAGGAAGCCGCTTTGAAAACCGAGTATAGAACCCCTTCAGCCACCCCGGAATAATAGATAAGCAGGTTGAGTATTCCGAAGTCGATTACGAGGTTAGAAAAACTTATGACGCAGAACTTTGCGAACTGGATCAGCGAGGACCAACGGGAGAAAAGCCCGAGAAAAAGAAAGTGGACCACGGGACTCAGTATGAACATCCCCCACTGCACTCCCACAAGCGTGGAGTACACTCCGGGCATCTCGGCGCGAAGCGTGAAGAAGAGAAGCAGTATGAAAAACGCGTTTATCTCGCTTATTACGAATAAAACGGGATAATCCGATCTGGTCATTGGGGTTTTCGGGGAAAAAAAGGGCTGCACCCCGAAGCAAGAGGCTTCGGGATACAACCCTGAAAACTGTACTTACCTTACCTTCAGTTAACTACCTGGTACTGGGGGTAGACGAAGCTTCCCTTGGTCCAGATCGCCCAGGTCGGATCCGCAAGCGGCTTAAGCTTGTGAAGCGAATGTCCCTCGGGAGCCGTGAATGTTATTTTCGGGTTAGCCATTGATACCGTTCCCCCGTTCCACGGGATCGGGTACTTGACCACTCCCTTGTCCTCCATGAACCCGAAGTAGTTAAGGTGTCCTCCGCCGAATCCTCCGAGTTCGCTTCCGACCTCGGCCGTGGCCTCGATCATCGACTGTCCGCCGATTTCAAGCTTTGTCTTAAGCACTCCGTTCTCCACCACGGTGGTGGTCATTCCCTCCTGAGCGGGAATGCCGACAGGCTTGGTGAACTCCCTCATCGTGGGAGAGCTGTTGTAGTAATGAACGAAGTACCTTCCGGGATAAGTTATATCGGAATCCATCACGTACGAGTTGTGACCATCAAGTTCAATCGTCAGATAGGTGAGCGTGTACGCTCCGAATCCCGAGGTCTGGTTCTTGTCGGGAACCGTGTACATGTTTATGACCACGTGATTGTTCGGATGGGGCTTAAGACCCGCCGGAAGCATCGATTTCAAAACCTCCGGGTCGGCCTTGTAGGCTGCGATGAACATCCAAGCACCGGTTACCAGCTGCGGGCCCGGAAGCGAAAACGACTTGGCCGGGGCCGGCGGGGCCTCACCCGAGTGCGTGGCCGTGAGCGGAACGGCACAGAAAACCAAAGCAATCAAAAAAACCAAAAACCTTCTAGCTAACATCTTTATTACCTCCTTAAGACTTTCTGATTCAATATCAAGACGTCGCCGGAAGCAAGGTCCGCTTGAACCCTAATGCTCTCCCGACGCCCTCTTCTCCTTTTCTTCTATCATATACCTAACGGCGGAGCGAACAAACCTGTTTCTCTCCGCCTCCCCCAGCACTCCTTTAAGGGCGTCGTGAACCGAGGGATCGACTATAAGTGCCCCAAGCGAACCTTCTCCTTCCCTGATCATCCGGGAAATCTCGGCCAAGTTGGAGGAGAAGCTCCGCATGTCGGCCGCAAACTGCTCGTCGTAGATGAGAGTATGCAGGAAATCCTCCCGCTTCTCATCCGCAAACGCCCCCACTATCTTGTCGAGACTCCTGGAGATGGACGTGAGGTTAGTAACGAATTCCTCTGACTGGCTTATTATCTCCTGCATCTCGGGCGACGTGTAACCCCTGATCACGATCCCGTCGCGGGCCCTGCCTATGCTCTCTCCCTGGCCGGGAACGATCTCGACGAACTTCGCCCCCAGAAGTCCTTCGGTCTTGATCGTGGCGTGGGAGTCCTTCGAGATTCTGGAAAGCGCCCGCTTGTTGATTTCCATTATGACCTGAACCTTCCCGAGGGAAGAATCGTCCGAGAAACGGATGGTCGACACGGATCCCACTCCCACTCCCGAGAGTCGCACATAGGCACCCTCGAGCAACCCAGCCGAGTTGTTAAAGTAGGTCTTTACCTTGTACTCCCTCTCAAAGAGCTCTTCCTGGCCGCTTATCGTGAAAACTCCGTAAACGAATATAGCGATCGATGCGAGGACGAAAACCCCTACCTTGAGTCGGGCCGATTTCTGCTTTTCCATCTGCGCTCACCCGGCGCGGCCGACACGCCTGATCTCTGATATTGTACCATATTGTTTGCAAGCAAAGAATTGAAAATCCGGGCGACTGTGATAACCTGAATTATTCCTTTCCATCCGAGGCACGCCCCGATTCCGAAAAGGAGTTTATTTCATGACAAAGATAAAAAGAGCGGTAATAAGCGTTTACGACAAAAAAGGGATAACCACGCTCGCAAAGGGCCTGGGGGAACTCGGCGTTGAGATGCTCTCAACCGGAGGGACCGCCAGGAGGCTTAGGGACGGCGGGGCGAAAGTGACGGAAATATCGGACTACACGGGGTTTCCCGAAATACTTGGAGGAAGGGTGAAAACGCTTCACCCCAAAATACACGGAGGCCTTCTTGGAATGAGGGACGATGAGCGCCACCTTGGGGAAATGGCCGAGAATTCCATAGAGCCGATAGACATGCTCGTGGTCAACTTCTACCCTTTTGAGGAAGTGGTCGCGAAAGAGGGAACCACGTTTTCTGAAGCGATAGAGAACATAGACATAGGCGGGCCGGCGATGCTTCGGGCCGCGGCGAAGAACCACGCGTCGGTAAGCGTGCTCACCGACCCCGAAGACTACGGTGCCGTGCTCAGGGAGCTTCGCAGAAACAAGGGAAAAATCTCCCCCGAAACCAATTTCCGCCTCTCGGCAAAGGCCTTTTCCTACGTCTCGAGGTACGACGCGGCGATATCGAATTATCTCTCGTTCCTCGAACCTGACGGCGAAAGAAACCCGCTTCCGGCGACCTACACCCTCTACCTCGAAAAAAAGCTTGATCTTCGCTACGGGGAAAACCCCCACCAGCTGGGGGCCTTCTACACGGAAAGCGGCATAGAAGGAGCTCATTGCGTGGCAAACGCCAGGCAACTTCAGGGGAAAGAGCTTTCCCTTAACAACATATACGACACCGACTCCGCCTTTGAACTCGTAAGGGAGTTCGAAGAGACCGCATGCGTAATAGTGAAGCACAACAATCCCTGCGGAGCGGCACTCGGGGACACTCCGGCAGAGGCGTTCTCCCGCGCGAGGGAATGCGACCCGGAAAGCGCTTTCGGCGGGATAATCGCCTTTAACAGGGAGGTTGACGAGACCGCGGCCGAGGAGATAGCCGGCATGTTCGCCGAGGTCGTGATAGCCCCCGGTTTTTCTGAGAAGGCGCTCATGCTGCTTGGGGCAAGGAAGAATCTGCGGGTGCTTCTCTCAGGAGGCATGGATATCGGCGGGGCGGGCGGCTGGGACATAAAGAAAGTGACGGGCGGGGCGCTCATACAGCAAAGCGACAG
>VXTZ01000029.1 GCA_009837205.1 Candidatus Dadabacteria bacterium
CTCTTGCGGCGATGTTGATTTTGAATGTAGTTAATGATATTTTCTCCCAATGACTCACCGAAAACTTGGCTATGAGTTCAAAGACCCCTCTCTGCTTGAAACGGCGCTTACCCACAGTTCATATGCAAACGAGTTTTCATGTCCCAGCAACGAGAGACTTGAGTTTCTTGGAGACGCGCTACTTGGATGCATGGTTAGTGTACTGCTTTACGAAAAACACCCTTCATACACCGAGGGAGATCTCTCAAAAATCAGAGGTCAGGTGGTAAGCGGTGCGAATTTTGCAAAGTACGCCGAGATGCTAGGACTGGGAGAGCAAATAAGGCTAGGAAAGGGAGAAGAAAGCACCGGGGGCAGGGAAAGGGAGTCAAACAACGCAAATGCCTTTGAGGCACTTATAGGAGTGCTGTATCTTGATGCGGGCTACGAGAAAACTTTCGAGGTTGTATCTCGACTGTTTCAAGACGCTGTTGAGGAAGACGATTTTCCCCATGACAGCAAGACGCAGCTTCAGGAAGTTTCCCAGAGCGTCTTCGGAAAGACGCCCGAGTACAGGGTTCTGAGTGAAGAAGGTCCCCAGCATGAAAGGACTTTCACAGTGGAGGTCAGAATTTCTTCCGACCTGGCGGGTACGGGCAAGGGCAGAAGCAAGAGACAGTCCGAGCAGTCCGCGGCGCGCGATGCGCTCAGGAAGCTTGGATATTAGGTCTTAACTTCTTTCTATTCCTAGGTCATTTATCTTTTTTGACAGGGTGTTTCTGTTTATCCCCAGTATTGCTGCCGCCTGTTTCATGTTTCCGTCAGTTTTTGCGAGAATGGTCTTGATTAACTGTTTTTCAACTTTCCCGATTACTTGCTCGTGGATGTTCTGCAGGGATAAGTCCGAATTTTCTACCATCATGTGAACAAGCTCTTCGGTTTTCCTCTCTGTCGTTTCCGTTTCTCCGTAGCCGGTTTGCGAATCGATGGCTTCTTTTGTCTCCTCACCGCTTACTATGCTGTCGGGAGTTAAAACCAGAAGACGTTTTATAGTGTTTTCAAGTTCTCGTACGTTTCCGGGCCAACTGTGGTTGATTAGTAGCTGCTTCGCTTCGGGGGAGAGCACCTTTTTCTCGGTGCCGAATTCAGTAGAGTATTTATTCAAAAAGTGTCGAACCAGTTCCTTTATATCCTCTTTTCTTTTCCTGAGAGGGGGTAGGTTTATGCTTATGACGTTTAGCCTGTAAAACAGGTCCTCTCTGAAAGAGCCTTCCGTGACAGCATCTCTTAGGTTTTTATTTGTGCTTGCGATTATTCTGGGGTCAACGGAGACCGGTTTTTCACTGCCGAGCCTGTAGATCTGTTTTTCCTCAATGGCTCTTAGGAGCTTTGACTGCAGGTCGGTTGAAAGTTCCCCTATTTCGTCTATGTGAAGGGTTCCGCCGTCGGCTTCTTCAAATCTTCCCTTCTTCAAGGTGGTGGCGCCGGTGAATGCCCCTTTTTCGTATCCGAACAGTTCACTTTCGATAAGTTCCTTGGGGATCGCGGATATATTTACGGATACCAGTCTTTTCTTTCTTCTCGGACTGTTATAATGGATGGCTCTTGCGATAAGCTCTTTCCCGGTACCGCTTTCTCCCGTTATCAGCACGGTGATGTTTTTGGAGGCGGTGCGACCGATAAGCTTGTATACGTTCAGCATGTCGGGTGAACTGCCGACTATTTCTTCGAACGAAATATTCTCCTCGGGATCCTGAGACAGCCTTATTTTTCTCTCGGCTTCGTAGTTCTTTATGGCCCGCTCGGCAAAGAGTTTTACCTCTTCGAGGTCAAACGGCTTGGTCAGATAATCATAGGCCCCGAGCTGTATTGAATCTATAGCGTTGCTGACGGTATTCTGCGCGGTAATGAATATTATGGGCGAGTCAATTTCTCTGTTTCTGAGCTGGTTGAGAACTTCAAACCCGTTCATATCCGGCATGTTTATGTCAAGAAGAATCAGGGAGTATGCATCCTCGCATGCTTTTCGCACGGCGTCCTTTCCGTTTTCGGCACACTCGACTTCAAAGCCCGATTTCTTAAGGGATGTCTCGAGTATCCACCTGATGTCCTCTTCGTCGTCGGCTATTAGGATACGATTTTTCATGATTTGGTTTCTCCAGCCGCCAAGTCAGCGATTGCGTTACCTGTTCCCAAAAAGCTGATAATTTCTAGCTCGCCGGGAGTTGTATCTTGAATTCGGAGCCCGTTCCTTCTTCACTCTCCGCGGTAATTATTCCTCCGTATTTGGCTATTACTTGGCTCGATATGAAAAGACCAAGCCCTGTTCCTTTCCTTTTGCTCGAGAAAAACGGGGTAAATATTTTTTTCAGGTCTTTTTTCTGTATTCCTGTTCCGTTGTCTTTTACCGATATCAGGACCGTGTGTTTATTGCGTATCTTGTAATCCGTGACCCACTTGGTGCTGACCGTTATCTGCCCTTTGTTCTTTATCGAACTCACCGCGTTTTGGATAATGTTTATGAACGCCTGTTTCAGGGAGTTGTAGTCTCCTGGTATGGGAGGAATGGTAATGTCGAGCTTGTGCTTGAATTCTATGTTTTTATGAAGATTCGATTCGAGAAATATTATGTCAATCAGAATTTCATTTATATCTACCGACATCAGATGCTGCGTTGATACCGATGACGGTTTCACGAGTCTGTCAACCAAGTCTCTAAGTCTTTCCGTTTCCTTTATTATTATCTTCGAACACCGGTTTTTCTCCGTTTTTGACAGCGTGCCGCTTAGAAGTTGTGCAGCTCCCTTTATGCCGCTCAGGGGATTTCTTATTTCGTGAGCAAGTCCCCTTACAAGGGTTTCGTAATTTTCTTCGAGTCTGCAGTTCCTGCTGATGATGGACATCATGTTCATTTTTTCAGTGTTTCTTATCTGGATTACAAGTCCGTTCATCCCGCCGTCGCTTCCGTGTATCGGAGATACAGTGCATTCCACGTTGATCGAAGAGTTGCGGGATATGCGGAAAAGCAGATCGTTTTCTTGCACGACCCTTTCTTCTTTTACCGCCCTTGAGCAGAGGTTGGTTATTTCTTCCGACAGAAATTTTGATATATGATTTCCGATTGTCTTTTGCCTTGAGATATTGAGTATGGTCTCAGACGGCTCGTTAACGGAAATTATATTAAGATCCCTGTCAGCTACTATAACCCCCTCGGGAAGTGAATCCAGAAGATCCCTGTAGAACATAGCATGTTCCTGCGGTTCTGTGTCCGTAAGCATTTTTCTCGCTACCGCTGATTCTCTCATATTTCTTCGATCCTTATGAAAATCGCGTCGGCTACAGATGTCATGGATTTCCTTATCCTATCAAGAGCTTTCCTGAGACTTTTCTCCCCCGACTCGTGGGTCATTATTATGATAGGAACCTCCCCGCCGTTTGTTTCCCTTGTCTGCTGAATTATGGACTCTATGCTTATTCCGCACTTCCCGAGAATCGTGGTTATTTTCCCGAGCGTGCCGGGCTTGTCCTCGACTTGAAATCTAAGGTAGTAGCGGCCCGTAAGACCGTCGGTGCTAACAAGAGCCCTGCGTCCTGCATCTTCCGCGTAAAGCATGGGAGGGGCGGGCTGCGAACCGTTTTGGGCGGTTTTTGCGATTGAAACCAAATCGCCCACAACGGCGCTTGCCGTCGGGAGCATCCCGGCTCCCATTCCATATAACATTGTCGGACCTACCTTGTCTCCCACGATATGGATTGCGTTAAACGCGTCTTTTACATCGGCAAGCTGAGTGTTTTTTCTTATAAGGGCCGGATAAACTCCAGCCTGTATGCCCGAGTCGGTTGACTTGGCTATGGCAAGCAGTTTGATCTTGTAGCCGAGCTGTTCGGCGAAGCTTATATCGATTGAAGAGATGCTTCTTATTCCCTCGACGTATATGTTCTCGAATTTCGGAAAGAATCCGTAGGCAAGCATTATCAGAATCGACAGCTTGTGCGCGGCGTCAATGCCGTCTATGTCAAACGAGGGGTCGGCTTCTGCGTATCCCTCTTTCTGGGCACGCTGCAGCATTTCGTCAAACCCTTTTTTCTGCTCCGACATGTTGTGGAGTATGTAGTTGCACGTCCCGTTCATTATTCCGTGTATGGAGAGGATGTTGTTTGCCACATAGCTCTCATGTGCCGCCTTGATTATAGGTATTCCTCCTCCGACGCTTGCTTCAAACGCCACATGAACCCCGTTTGCGGCCGCTTCCCTGAATATTTCACCCCCGTGGTGAGCCAGAAGGGCCTTGTTTGCGGTTACGACGTTTTTTCCGTTTCGTATCGCGGCCAAGACCAGTTCGCGCGCTGCCGTAGTTCCGCCGATAAGCTCGATTATTATCGAGATGCTCTCGTCGTCTATGAGTTCGCGTGCCTCGGTGGTAAAAAGTTTCCTAGGGATTTTTACCGGGCGTTTTCTCTTTATGTCGATATCGGCTACTTTCTTGATTCTGAGCCTTATCCCGGTCCTTTTTTCTATTATGTCTTTGTTTTCGCTTATTGTTTTATAAACCCCGCAACCTATGGTTCCGGCGCCTATAAGACCTATATCTACGGAATTCATCCAACAATCTCCTTTTTCTTAATGCACAAAAAGAAAATTATACATAATCCGCTTTACAATAAAGAGGGGCCGCTGTCTTGGAGCGGAGGTTTGACAGTCATGTTTCCTGAAATAGACTAATTACTCCTGTTCTTCGTGGGGCCGTAGCTCAGTCCGGGAGAGCGCATGAATCGCACTCATGAGGTCGCGGGTTCGACTCCCGTCGGCTCCACCATTCTTTCAGGGTTTGACATGCGCTTGCCTTGAAACTAGATTTATAATCCTGTTTTATGCGGGGCCGTAGCTCAGTTGGGAGAGCGCATGAATGGCATTCATGAGGTCGCGGGTTCGACTCCCGTCGGCTCCACCACCCCTCATACTATGAGCCGGGAATTAGAATATTCCTTTGGAAAAACTATTTTTTTCTCCCCGTCCTGCCATTGGGTTACCAGCATCCCGTGTCCCATCTGCCGCAGGGTCTCGGGATCAATACGGAAATCCCCGTAAAAAGTCGTGAACCGAGAGCGCAGGGCCTCGCACAGAAGCGTCTGTTCGTCCGTTTCGCCTGTTCTCTCGATGAGTTTCTCGATTATAAGCCCCATATTGTAGGACTGTGCGGCCGTGTAGTCGGGCGTGTATCCGTAAGCGCGGGCAAACCTGTCTGAAAACTCCTTGGGGCTCGGGCCGAAATCCGGGGATAAAGAAAGCGTTGGTTCCCACTGGCTTGTCGAGACAAAACCGTCTGCTTCCCGCCCGAGACGTTTGTCAAACTCGTTTACCGCCGCCGCAAGCGTCGCCACTACCCCGAAGTCAAGGTCTGAGTTCTTCCGTACCCACTTGGCGAGATTTATGTCGTCTTCCATTCCTCCGCAGCAGAGCACGCAGGAAGCGCTACGGCTTTTTGGGCGGGCAAGTATGGTGGAGAAGTCTTCTGTGCCGGAGGGAAAGTCATAAACGGCTGCCGAAATACCCAGTTTCTCCGCGCGAAGCAGAGCCCCTTCGCACACGGTCTGGGAAAAGCGGCTTCCAGCGAGACGCAAAACGAAGAGCTCCACAGCTTGGCTATAGCAGTCGTGGATCATATCCACGACCGCTTGGAAGTAAGAAGATGCCCCGGTTATCGCGCTTACCGTTTTGCCCCGGGCGCGAGAAGGAATATCGTCAAGCGACCCACCGTAATTCCACACTACTCTTTGGGCGCTCTCTGCAGTTTCAACGCACGCAAGGGTGAGGCTGCTTGAATATGGCCCAAGTAGTATGTCTACTCTGTCTTTTTCTATAAGGCGGAGGGTGTTCTCCTTTGTTTTTTCGGGGATACTCTCATCGTCATAGAAGACGAGTTCCGGAACTAGGGATTTTCCATCCTGCGTCTCTATTCCGCCTCTAGAGCGCAGTTCCTCAGTAAAAAGTTTTATTCCCCGGAGGCTTTCCCTGCCTTGGACCGCGTGGCGTCCTGAGAGCGTTGCGGAAAGGCCGATTTTAAAGGAGTCCATTTCGAATCAGAGCAGGGTTTTTACCGCCTCTTCAATTCTGTTTAAGCCCTCTTCTATGTTTTCCATGGATGTTGCGTAGGATATCCTGAGGTAGTTTTCTTTTCCGAAGGCTATGCCAGGAACGACGGCTACTTTCGCCTCTTCGAGAAGGAATTCGGTAAACGAAATGGACCCGTCAATTCTCTTGTTTCCGTATGCTTTCCCCACGAAACCGCTTATGCTCGGGAACACGTAGAACGCTCCCATGGGGTTAAAACAGGTAAATCCCGGGATTTCGTTCAGCCTTTTTACTATGAAGTTCTTCCTTCTCTCAAATTCCCTTGCCCTTTTGCCTAGCAGCTCCTGCGGTCCTCTAAGCGCCTCAAGGGCTGCCATCTGCGAGATTGAAGAGGGGTTTGAGGTTGACTGGCCTTGTAGCTTTGCCATCGCGCTTATTACTCTTTTGTCTCCGGCGGCGTATCCTATGCGCCATCCGGTCATTGAGTAGGATTTGGATACTCCGTTTACGAGTACAGTGGATTTTTTAGCCTTGTCGCTAAGAGAGCAGACAGATACATGTTCAGTATCTGCGTAGATTATTTTTTCGTATATTTCATCTGAAATTATAATCAGGTCGGCGTCCAAGGCTACTTTTACTATCTCTTCAAGTTCCCCGCGCGAATAAGTGGTTCCCGTTGGGTTCGAAGGATAGTTAAGAATAAGGGCCCGCGTCCTTTCGTTTATCTCTGCCTGAAGCTGCTCCGGGGTGATTTTGAAAAGTCCTTGCTCGTCTGTGTCCATGATCACCGGAGTCGCGCCCGTAAGCGCCACTTGCTCGGGATAGGAAACCCAGTAGGGAGCCGGAATTATGACTTCGTCTCCGGATTCGAAAAGTGCTTGGGTGATGTTGTATATCGAGTGTTTTGCCCCGCAGGAAACCAGTATTTCGTCCCTTGAGTACTCAAGGCTGTGATCTTTTTTCAAAGACGCCGCTATAGCGTCTTTGAGCTCGTCGATTCCACCCACGGCAGTGTATTTCGTAAAACCGCTTTTAATCGCGGCCACGCCTTCTTTTTTCACGTTCTCCGGGGTGTCGAAATCGGGTTCCCCCGCCCCGAACCCTATGATGTCAACTCCTTGGGCGCGAAGCGACTTGGCTTTTGCCGTTATAGTCAGAGTTGCAGAAGGCTTCAGATTGCTGACCCTTTCTGAAAGTCTCACTTTATCATTTCCTCCGTTCCCCGGTCGGGCGAAGTTTTTCAATCAGTTTTTCCTCAACCACTGCCGGCACAAAATCCTTTGCGGAACCTCCCAGGGAAATGATTTCCTTTATCAGGGAGGAGCTTATGTGAGAGAATTGGCTTTCAGTTACCATAAACAGTGTTTCCACTTCTTCGTTCATAAGCTTGTTTGCGGTGGCCATCTGAAGTTCGTATTCAAAGTCCGAATGACATCTCATTCCGCGCAATATAGTGTTTGTTTCCTTTTCTCTTATGTAGTCGGCCAGCAACCCCTCGAAGCTTTCAACCTCGACGTTGGGGAAATCCTTGGTCACCTCGGCGATCAGAGATACTCTTTCTTCGGTCGAGAGCGTCGTTTTCTTTGAAGTATTGTGTCCGACCGAAATTATTATTTTTTCGAATATTCCCGCGGCCCGGGTAATTATGTTAAGGTGCCCGTTTGTAAAAGGGTCGAAGGAACCCGGATAGATTACAATTTTGCCGTTCAATCTAGCCTCCTTAGAAAACTTACGGAGGTACCTCCGTATTTTTTGGTTCTCACGTCAAGTCCTTCAGAATTAATAACGTTTCTGGATGGATGTTCAATAACCATTACTCCCTTCTCTCCTACGACGCTTCGTATATCGCGGGCAAGCTCATAAGGCTCCGTCTTTTCGTAAAGCTCATATGGGGGATCGACGAAAACAACATCAAACCCGCAATTTTCCGCACTTAACATACTCAATGCTTTTCTGAAATCAAAATTGAGTATTCTCGATCGTTCCGTGTATCCCAAGGAACGCAGATTCTGGGCGATTATTCCCGCTGTGCCGGGGTTTTTCTCAACGAAGACACAAAATGCGGCTCCCAGACTCAGAGCCTCGATTCCCAGGTTCCCCGAGCCCGAGAAAAGATCAAGCACCCTTGTTCCCGCCACTTCGGGACCCAGTATGTCGAAAATGGATTTTTTTATTCTGGATGCCGTGGGTCTAAGCGATTTTCCCCTTGGGACTTTCAGTTTTTTGCCCTTGGATTGTCCCGTAAGTATGCGCATGTCGATTATTTCAACTCTTTCGTCAAGATCGGATTTACTCCCCGTTTTGCTCTGGAATTCATGGATTTATTCATGTAAAATATCATTCTAACCGGTTTATTTCACAACCATTCTTTTTCTTTTCTCCGGAGGGCTTTTTCAGGAATGGACACTTCATCCAGAGTGCAGACTGTAAACATTGAAGATGAGATGAAGGAGTCCTATCTCAGCTACTCAATGAGCGTGATAGTCGGAAGGGCTCTTCCCGACGTACGCGACGGACTCAAGCCCGTTCACAGGAGAATTCTATACGGAATGAACGAGGTCGGAAACGTTTGGAATCGGCCCTACAAGAAATCCGCCAGAGTGGTGGGGGATGTCATGGGTAAATACCACCCTCACGGAGACTCGGCGATCTACGACTCCCTTGTCCGGATGGCCCAGGATTTTTCCATGAGAATTCCGCTTGTCGACGGGCAGGGTAACTTCGGTTCCGTTGACGGGGACAGTCCGGCGGCCATGCGCTACACGGAAGTAAGGCTCTCAAGAATCTCTTCAGAGATGCTTGAGGATCTTGATAAGGAAACAGTCGAGTTTTATCCGAACTACGACGGGGGAGAACTTGAACCAAGCGTGCTGCCGACCAAGGTGCCCAATCTGCTTCTAAACGGTTCTTCGGGAATCGCGGTGGGTATGTCGACCAATATTCCTCCTCATAACCTTGGGGAGCTTCTCGACGCCGTGGTGGCGCAGATACAAGATCCCCAAATCACTGTGGATAGGCTGCTTGAGATCATGCCTGGACCGGATTTTCCCACGGGCGGTTTCGTAAGCGGTAGGGATGACATCCGCACCGCCTACGCCACCGGTCGCGGAATAGTCAGGATGAGGGCTAGGGTTCGCATAGAGAAGCAGAAAAAAGGAGACAGGGAAGTGATAATCGTTACCGAGCTCCCCTACCAGGTTAACAAGGCACGGTTGGCCCAGAAAATCGCAGAGCTTGTGAGAGAGGAGAAAATAAAGGGTATCTCCGACATAAGGGATGAGTCCGACAGAGAGGGTATAAGACTTGTTATCGACGTGAAAAGCGGAGAACACGCCCAAGTGGTTCTAAATCAGCTCTACAAGCATACGCAGATGTACACTTCTTTCGGCATCATAATGCTCGCGCTTGTGAGAAACCAGCCGAAGGTCCTTAGCTTAAAAGAACTCCTTGCCCACTTCGTAGAGCACAGAAAAGAGGTAATTACCCGCAGAACCCAGTACGAGCTTCGAAAGGCCGAGGAACGCCTCCACATCCTCGAGGGGTTCAAGATCGCTCTTGATAATCTGGATGAAATTGTTGAGCTCATAAAAGGTTCTGAGAGCCCTGCGGCCGCGAAAGCGGGTCTTGTGCGGACATTTACGCTTTCTGAGCGCCAAGCCCAGGCCATTCTGGAGATGCGCCTTCAGAGACTTACGGCGCTTGAGAGGGACAAGATACTTGAAGAAAGACGTGAGCTTATCGCAACCGTTGCGAGGCTCAAAGAAATACTAGGGAGTGAAAAGCTCATACTCGATCTCGCGGTAGAGGAACTCACAGAGCTCAGGGAGAAATTTGGAGACGCGAGGAGAACTGAGATAGTAGAGGACGTTGGGGAGATATCCATCGAGGATCTTATAACCGACGAGGAGATGGTGGTTACCACCACCTACGGGGGTTACATAAAGAGCATCCCGCTTAGCGTTTACAGGAACCAGAGAAGAGGCGGACGTGGAAGAACCGGAATGAGTACTAGGGACACAGATTTCGTTAACGATTTGTTCACGGCATCGAGGCATAACAGCATTCTGTTTTTCTCAAGCCTCGGGAGATGCTACTGGCTCAAGGTCTACCAGATTCCCGAGGCCTCTCCCACCGCGCGGGGAAGGGCGATGGTGAACCTGCTTAATCTTGATAAGGGAGAGAAAGTGGCGGCCGTGCTGCCCGTAAAGGACTTTGCCGAGGACGTCTCAATAGTCATGGCGACTCGAAACGGAATCGTTAAGAAAACGAAGCTGAGAGCGTATTCAAATCCCCGCGTAGGAGGGATAAAAGCCCTTAACATACTTGAGGGAGATGAACTTGTGGGAGCGGCGCTTGCGTCAGAGGACGACGAGGTGCTCCTTACTTCAAGGAACGGCCAGGCGATTAGGTTCAAAGGCACGGACGTCAGGAACATGGGCAGGGTGTCGACAGGTGTTAAAGGCATAAGGCTCAGAGAAGGTGACGAGGTGGTGAGTCTTGAGGTCATAAGGAACCAGAACGCGCAGATACTTACCATAACCGAAATGGGCTACGGCAAGTGCACCCTAATCTCGGAGTACAGGATTACGAAAAGGGGAGGGGTGGGGGTGAAGACCGTCAACATAACCGAGCGAAATGGAAGAGTGGTCGGGGGGTTCCAGGTGGATGATGATACGGAGATAATGCTCATAAGTAATCAGGGCGGCAAGATTATAAGAACGAGCGTTTCCGAGATACGTAACACGGGCCGAGCCGCCCAAGGGGTGAAGGTCATAAATCTTGAGCCCGAGGAGCTTGTAGCCGCGGTTGCGAAAGTCGCGGAGGGAGACTGATGATAAAGGAAGTCGAAAACGTGCTCTCCGGTTTTCCAGGCTATAACTGCTTTGCGTGCGGTCCGCACAATGAGCACGGACTTCGCCTTAAGTTCTTTCATGATCAGGAAACCGACGAGGTTTTCACTACCATTTCTGCCGAGGAGCATTTCTGCGGCTGGCCGGGGATAGTGCACGGGGGAGTTCAGTGCGCCCTTGTCGACGAGGTTTCTTTCTGGGCCATGTTCAATGAAACCCGCAAGATTGCCTTTACGGCGAAAATAGACATTACTTACATGAAGAAGGTTCCAAGCGGCACAATGCTTGACGTGAGAGCCAAGATAAAGGAGATCAGGGGAAGAAGAGTTGAAGTCGATTCGGTCATAAGGGATGAGGACGGAACGGAGCTCGCAAGTGCCGCCGTTACCTACGTGTTCCCCCGAAAGGAAACCCTGCGCCAGATACTGGGCCCTGAGCTTCTGAGCGAAGAATTCTTACAATACGTGAGGGATTAGATGATAAGACTGTATGAGCACCCGCTTTCTGGGAACGCCTATAAGGCAAAGCTTCTTCTGCACCAGCTTTCGGTCGAATACGAAGGAGTAACAGTGGATATATTCTCGGGGGAACATAAAAAGGAGGAATTCTCAGCGCTTAACCCCAATTGCAAGATCCCGGTTCTCTCGGACGGAGATTTCGTCATGTGGGAGTCAAATGCGATACTTTTTTACTTGGCGAAGAAGTTCTCTCCGAATCCCTACCTCTCCGATGATCCGGAGACCTACGGTCTGATTGCGCAGTGGACTTTTTTCGGAAAGACGACCGTAGATCCGAACCTTGCTCTTGCGAGATACTTTGCGAAGTTCCTGCCACCTGACCAAGTACCCCCCGGGGCGATGGAGAAGCTTCACGTACAGGGAAACGCAGCGCTTGCGATCCTTGACGATCATCTCTCCCGAACCGAGTTTCTCTGCGGGGACTACTCAATAGCCGACATCGCATGTTATCCCTACACGATGTTTTGCGAGGAAGGGGGTTTTGACTTGGGAGCGTATCCGTCGATCAGAAGGTGGTGCGAAAGCGTCGAGGGAACTCCCAACTTCATTGCTTTTGCCGGTTAGAGCCGGGCGTATTTCATGGAAAAGGAAGTCGAGCTTTTTTTGGAACTGTTGGAGAAGACCCAAGGAGGGGTTGCCTTTACGGGAGCTGGAATAAGCACCGAATCCGGAATCCCCGACTACCGTTCTCCAGGGACAGGCATGTGGGAGAAAATGGACCAGTCGGTGGTCTCGCTTTCCGGATTTTTGAGAAATCCCGAGAATTATTATTCGTACGCCATGGAATCCTATCCTGTGAGGGCGGCCGCCGAACCCAACGCGGGCCATTACGCGCTTGCGCGTCTTGAGAAAAGGGGCTGGCTCAGGGGTGTTATAACGCAGAACGTGGACGGCCTCCATACAAGGGCGGGTTCTGAGAAAGTGTTTGAGCTTCATGGTTCCGTAAGGCGGGTCGTTTGCCTACAGTGCCGGGAGTACTATCCGATGGCCGACACGATGAGCAGGGTTGCCGGAGGGGAAAATCCTCCTCTCTGCATGCAGTGCGGAGGGATTCTGAAGCCCGACGCCGTTTTTTTCGGAGAGGCCCTTCCCGAAGAGCCATGGGGGGAATCGATTGATCTCGTATCAGACTCAGAGGTGCTCATCGTTATGGGTTCTTCCCTTCTGGTTGCTCCGGCAAGCGGACTTCCCCGTTTAGCTCTTTCCAAAGGGGCCGCGCTTGTGATCATAAACCTGATGGAGACTCCTTTTGACGACGAGGCTGATATGGTGATCCGCCGGAGAATTGGCGAATTCTTTGAAGAAACCGGAATATGAAAGGAACAGTGTGGTGAGTGGAGCGGGAAACGGGATTCGAACCCGCGACCTTCTCCTTGGCAAGGAGACGCTCTAGCCAACTGAGCTATTCCCGCAACGGAAGCGAACTGAAAACATATCAAGAGCCTCCTTTGTTGTCAAATAGGATGGATTTTCGTATTTGGGTACAATAGAACCGCCATGAGTGAACAGGAGAGAAAAAATCTCATTGAGAAGGTAAAGACCGCCGTCATCAAGGTAGGAAGCAGCGTGCTTACCCACGACGACGGATCTCTTAACGAGTCCGTTTTTAAGGAGATAGCTAAGCAGGTCTTTAACCTTAAACAGAGGGGAGTGAGAACAATCATAGTTTCTTCGGGAGCCATAGCGTCGGGGATGAAGAAACTGGGTCTTTCGAGCAAACCTGTAGAGATAGATGTAAAACAGGCGATTTCCGCTTGCGGTCAAACCGAGCTTATCAGAAATTACGAAGAGGCTTTTTCCGAGTTCGGTCTTAATGTGGCGCAGATTCTGCTTACCCGTGACGGGTTCTCCGACAGGAAAAGGTTCCTTAACTCTAGAAAGACCATCCGGCGGTTGCTTGAGATGGAGATAATTCCCGTCATAAACGAAAATGACACGGTTGCTTTTGAGGAGATCATGTTCGGAGATAATGACAATCTCGCGGCGCTTGTGATTTCTCTTACGGAGGCGGATCTTCTTGTGCTGCTAAGCAACGTGGAGGGTTTCTTCGACAAGGACCCGGCGAAAGACGAAAACGCGAAACTGCTTTCCACAATCGCAGAGATAGATTCCAGAATAGAGTCCTTTGCCGGAGACACTTTCGGCAAAACCACTTCCGGAGGAATGAGAACCAAGGTCCAGGCGGCAAGATCCGCCGCCGCCTTTGGTGTGCCTACTATAATCGCGAATGGGAAAAGAAAAGATTCTCTTCTTAGTATCTTTAACGGCCAAGAGTACGGAACCGTGATACTTCCGACAAGGGAAAGACTCACGGGGAAAAAACACTGGATTGCCTATACGCTTAAGCCTCAAGGGAAACTTATACTGGACGATGGTGCGGCCGAGGCTATTACCAAAAAAGGCAGAAGTCTTCTTCCTTCGGGTATAAAGGAAGTCGAGGGGGAGTTCGAGATAGGAGAACTTGTGAGCTGCTTTGATTCCTCTGAGGTTGAGATATCAAGAGGACTTTGTTCCTATGGCTCTTCAGAGGTGAGAAAGATTCTCGGGAAGAAATCATCTGAAATAGAGAGCGCGCTCGGGTACAGATACAGCGACGAGATAATCCATCGAAACGAGATGGTGATACTTTCCAAATGAGTGAGACTCGTGGATTTAACCGGTTCTCAAAAGGGCTTGCGGTTTTTGTTTTCGTTCTGTTGGCTTTGTCTACCTGGTTTTATTTCCTAGATGGTTTTTCAACTGAGACAAAAATTGTCGATATACCGCAAGGCCTTGGCCTGTCCGCTATAGCTGAGAAGCTTGAGGAAGAGGGAGTGATTAGAAAAGCGGAGGTTCTTTTCCTATCAGCTTTTCTTAGCGGAACCCAGCGGAAGCTTAAGCACGGTGAATACGTGTTTTCGGCCGGCGAGGCCCCTTATACTGTTCATAGGAAGCTGCGTCGCGGCGAAGTGTCTTTAAGGAAAGTCACTTTTCCCGAAGGACTTACCCTTGTGCAGATGGCCGGGATTCTCGATGCCTCGCAGATAGTTATCCGGAAAGAGTTCCTCGCGCTTGCGGAAAACGGTGAGTACTCCACGAAAAAACTTGGCGTGGACGTTTCGAGTCTTGAAGGGTTTCTTTTTCCCGATACTTATTTCTTCGCGCGTGGCTGCTCCGCGGAGAAGGTAATTGAAACGATGCTCGATAGGTTTCGGGAAGCTTATGCAACGCTTGGTACCGTCAATCCGCAACCCGATATAAAGGGGATTGTGACCATTGCCTCACTAATAGAGAAAGAAACGGCTTTTCCCCCGGAGAAGCCTCTTGTATCCGCCGTAATAAGCAACCGGCTCCGGAAAGGGATGAAGCTTGAGTTCGACCCGACGGTGATTTACGCTCTTGGCGAGAAGTTCGACGGCAATATCAGAAAAAAAGATCTGAGTTTTCCTTCTCCCTATAATACCTACGTGGTTTCGGGACTTCCTCCGGGTCCGATAGCGGCTCCCGGTCTTGATTCAATCCGCGCGGCACTTGAGCCGGCGGACGTGAACTATCTTTACTTCGTTTCAAACGGAGACGGGGTTCATGTTTTCTCAAGCACATACGGGGATCACGTAAATGCCGTGGAGAGGCTTCTAAAGAAGGAAAAACAGTGACTTTATGCGTCCAGAGCGCCTTTGGCCGGACGCACTAGAGTTCTCCTCTGAATGCTTTTGCAAAGCCGTCATGCTGGGATTTGGCAATCTTCTCCTGTTCGGCCTGCAGATAAGCTCGGTCCTTTCTCTCTATACGTATTATGTCGTCTCGGCCCTTGGATGCCATGAACTGTGTTCCTACCGTTTCCTTTGAGAGTATTTCAAGTATGGCCGGGTAGTTCTTCGATCCGATGAATATGGAATGTATGCAAACCCCTATGCTCTTTGCGCGCGCTCTCTGCGCTTCTACATTGGGATCGCCGGAAGTTGGAATCCCGTCGGTTATAAAGAGTATGTGCTTGTTTCTAAGTCCTCTGCCTCGGAACTCCTTGAGGGCCTCTCCCAGCGCTTCTTCATAGTTTGTGTTTCCGGAGCAGTCCGTGCTCTCCGCCAGCCTTTCTATCCACCTGTAATCCCTAGTGAAAAAGCGGGAGTTTTTCGTGTGTTTTCTTGAGCGGTGGTTAAATTCCAGATAACCGATTCTCATTCTCTTTTTTCTCGCAAGCTCTATTACTCCCTTCACGACGGATGAAGACCATTCGCTGTACACTCCCATCATCGAAGTGCTTATGTCCCTGAGAATTGCTATCTCCCCTCCGAGCGTTTCCTTTTCGCGAAGGTGAACTCTAGGCAGCTTGGGGGAAGTGTGCTCGGACCATATGAACGCCTCGACGGGATCTATATCCTCGATCTCGTCAAAAGAGGACATGCGCTTCCATTTTCTTGGAGATCCTCCCGGGTGGGAAGTCTTTTTTGCCATGCTTTTCTGGAAATTGCCTTCGAGCACTCTCATGATGCGTTTTATGTTCTCGGCTGTTTCCTTATTTCCCCTTCCTGGTATTACTGTTTCATCGTCTTCTCCGGCCTTGGATGACTTGCTGCTCATGTATGCGCGGGCGGATTTGTCCTCCCTCTCCGTGTTCCCGCTGTCCTGTGGATTTCCGGTGGGGTCACTCGGCACGTCCTGGCCTTCTGGAGGAGCCATTTCGCTCTGGTTGTTATCGAGGTTCTGCTTAAGGTCCTTAAGCGCGTCAAAGAATGTTTTCTGGGCCTCGGCGAGCGGATTCTCGGTTTCCTTATCCGCTTCCTCGTCGGGAATTTCCCCCTTGGGCTCCTGAGAGAAGTCCTGATCGAATTCCGAATCAGGCATCTGATCCGGGTCCGGGGTCAGCTTGTCATCTGGCTTTTTTTTTTATCCTGAACGATGTTCCGAAGAATATTGTCCATCTGTTCGTAGACGTCGGGGGGAACCCGGAAAGCAGTCATGTACCTTAAAACGTCGAGGTCTTCTCTTGAACATACCTCTCTTTCGTTTAGAAGTGCGTGGGAGCGGATAAGTTTGAGTGCTTTTACGAAAAACGTCCTGTCGGTAATAAGGGAGTTGGTTTCGTTAAGCCCGAAGTCCTCGATCATTATGGCTGCGAAATTCGCAAGACCTTCCTGCACTTCGGGTGGAATCGGAATCTTTTCAAGTGTCTTGTAGCTTTTGTCGAAAAGTTTTTTGCTTACCCTTTTCGGTATTTTCTCTTCAAACGGCTTTTCGGCGTAAAGCTCGATAACCTTTTTAGCCTCGTCCCATTTTCTTCCATAGGAGATTCCCAAGGCCTTTACCTGGAGAATGAAACGGTCAAGGTTGGCCGGATCAAGGGGTTCATTGTAGTATTCGTCAGCCGTCGGATTGCTCGTCGCTATAGCGGTCAGAAGCGGAATGGGTTCGCTGAAGAATTTCCTTTCGTTAAGTATTCGAAGAAGTATGTTGAGCGATTCCCCGGGCGCACGAGATATGTCATCTAAAAGGCAGATCTCAGATGTAAGTATTCCGCCCTTTACGATATCCTGCTTTATCCTCTCTCCGAGTTCGGTGTCTTCCTTCACTATTGTCAGGTCTCCGACGAGTTCTGAGAGTCTGGTGTCTCTGTGAAGCTGGTAGAAAAAGAAGTTAAGCTGGGCTGCTTTGGAAACAATTTCCGAAAGCATGGTCTTTGCCGTACCCGGAGGACCTTCGATATAAATGTGCTCTCTTGAGATTATTCCGAGAAGAAGAGCAGTTTTTACCTCATCGTGTCCGACGACATGCTTATCCATTTCTTCCCGAAGGGACGCAAAAGGGTTAGCGGGGTTCATTCATCCACTCCTGAAAAAGGCAATGAGCGTTATTATTACATAAAGGGATATTTTTTTCAATCTGTTTCAGCGTGTGCAGAGACCGGAGGTTTTGACGTAACAGGCGGTTCTTCCCTGCATCTTGCACAAGTTGTTAAGGGAGTAAGTCCCTTCTGGGGCAAAGCCGAGAGGGTTTTCAGGGCAAATTGCCAAGAGTCGATCAGAAGTATAAAACCGCTTTTACTGAAAAACCGGTTTCGCTTCCGTCAAGCGATATGGGAACCTTGACCTCTGACTCCGAAAAAGTGTCCCGATCTTCCTTTCCGTACTGGGTGTAGCGCACCTCGCCCCGGAGTCCTATCTTATCCCCGATCATCTTCTCAAGGCCCCCTCCCGCTGTCCACGCGTAGAAGGTCTCGTCGTAGGAATTGGTGCCGGAGGTAAACTCTTCAGGACTGGTGCAAATCGCGTTGCCGGTTGGGCAACCGCTGTAATCAACCTTTAACTCCGCATCCAGGCGGCGCACGCCGCCAAGAGCGTAGAAGCCGGCGCCCGGGCCCAAAAGCGAAATCAGAAACGGGGGGCTTGCGCCGAACACCAACGTTACGCCGTAGCTGTTTTTT
This sequence comes from Candidatus Dadabacteria bacterium, assembly GCA_009837205.1. NCBI lineage: Bacteria > Pseudomonadati > Thermodesulfobacteriota > Candidatus Dadabacteria > Candidatus Dadabacteria bacterium. The sequence continues at coordinate 17,821 of VXTZ01000029.1, forward strand.
CTCTCAACGCTCCACTCATCGGGCCAGGCTTCTCCGTACTGGTTTCGACCCTCGGACTCTCCGTCCCCAGGAAGCGTTCCGCTTACCGTGCCACCGTGGAACTGTCCGTCGATCTCGACGCCTAAATAGAAGGTGTCGCTTGGATCCAGAGTAAGGCGATAGCCGGCAAGAAGCCCACCGCTAAACCCCGTCTTGCTTGCCGAATCACTCGTGCTGTAAATGTTTCCGCTCTGAAGATAGCTGGCCGGAACATTGGTGCTGTCAACGGTTTTTGCGTGTTCGATGTTTGCGCGTTCAATCCCGCCCGAGGCGCCAAGGTAAAAACTTCCGCTTTGTGCAACCGCATTTCCGGAAACACCGAAAATCATTGCCATCGCTATTACTAAAACCCAAAGATCCGTTTTCCGATTCTTAAGAATTCTGTTCATGGTCTTTTCTCCTGATAGTCCTTAATTACGAGGTTAAATCCTTACTCCGGAAGGAAGCTGAAACTCTTCCTACTCAATATTTATAGCTTGAAGAATGGGCATTGTAAAATGAAGCGGTTGAGCGACTTGGGCAATGGTGCGTACTGCCGTCCGCCATGGGAAACTCCGCTTGTGGGAAAAGCGGATATTACGGTTATAATCTGCCTGCGAAGACGGTTCTTTGCCGTTTTGCGGATTCTTTATCTCCGGGGCGGGACTTATGGACGCGGAAAAAATATTTTACGGAATAGACGAAGTAAAAAAGAGAAAGTCCCCCCGTAGGCTTATCCTGATAGCGGTTGTTTTCGCACTTGGTCTCGGGGCCTTTAAATTCGGGGTTTTCCCTGAGCAGTGGTTCTGGGAGAGCGACGATATTTCCCGAAAACTGATCGTGAGGAACACTGAATCCCGGTGGATAACCACCAAGAAAGGTTATCTTTTTTTCGTTCGAGGGGAGATCATGAACGAAAGCGACGTTCCCGTCAGTTACATAAAGCTCAAGAGCAGTTTTCAAGTGTCGGGGCGGACCGTTTACGTTCAGGACTTCTACTCGGGCAACACCCTTTCGATGCGAGACCTCAGAAACGCTGACACGGAGCATCCTCTTCAGAAGTTAAGCAGGAAAAGCGGGGATGACCTCTCGGCGCTTACCGGAACAGAGGCTTCGGCCAATTTCAACATAAAGCCCGGCAATACCGTTTTCTTCAACACTTTCTACCTTTCCGTGAGCAAGATACTTGGTCTTAAGTATCAAATCGAGATTACGGGTTTCGAGGTGATGTCCGAGGGCTAGGGAAGTCGGTTGGGGCTTAGGTTTTGGCAGGGAGTGGAATGGTTTAAATTGCTTTATTAAGCCGTTTTTAGTAAACTATAGCCCCTTTATAGAATTAATCCGGTGGGTAAGCGATGAAGTCTACACGAATAAAAGTAAGCATAAGTCAGGACGGTTCTCTATCCAAAGAATCCGTCGAGACCGTTGATTTCGAGTTTCCACTCATTCCGAGAAAGCTTTTGAAATCCATGGGATTTGAAAAAGTGGACGACACGACTTACGTGGGTATCGTGTCAGTTTTTCTGAATCTTCTGGAGAAGGAGCAGGAGATAGAGATTGAACTAGGAGTGGAGGCTTCCGATGCGAGAAAGAAAATTCTGGATCTTTTTGCTAAGGGTTTTCAAAGTATGGGCGGGAGCAAAGCTCTTGACGCTGAAAGAAAACCAAAACCCGCCCCGAAAACAAGAAAACCGAGGGCAAGGAAAGTTTCCGCCGCGAAAAAGGCCGGCTAGCTGCTATGCAGGATTTTGTTTTTGAAGAAGCGCTTACCTTTGACGACGTAATACTATCTCCGCGCTATTCCGAAGTTCTGCCGAGCGAAGTTGATGTTTCGGTAAGGCTTACCCGGCGTATAAACCTTAATATTCCCATACTAAGCGCGGCCATGGATACCGTAACGGAATTCCGCACGTCAATCGCCATGGCACAGGAAGGCGGCATAGGGATAATCCATAGGAATCTCTCCATCCCTGCACAGGCGGGTGAAGTTGAAAGAGTAAAGAAATACGAAAGCGGAATGATAGTTAATCCACTGACCGTACGTCCCGGAACCCGGGTTAGCGAAGCCCTCGAGATAATGGTTGAAAACGACATCTCAGGCCTTCCCGTTGTAAAGTCCGACAACACGCTTCACGGAATAATCACCAACAGGGACATAAGATTCGAAAAGAACATGGATCTTAAGATCGACAAGGTAATGACTCCCAAAAAGGAGCTTGTTACCGTCAAGGAGGGCACCACTCTTCTTGAAGCCAAGGAACTTCTTCACAAGTTTAAGATAGAAAAACTCCCGGTCGTTGATGACAGCTTCAAGCTTCGTGGCCTTATAACCATGAAGGATATAGAGAAAATAGAGAAGTTTCCCAAGGCATCTAAGGACGTGATGGGAAGGCTTCTCGTGGGAGCCGCGGTCGGGGTTGACAAGCACAGCCAGGAGCGGGTGGACGAGCTTGTTGCAGCAGGATGCGACGTAATAGTGGTCGATACTGCACACGGACATTCGAAAAGAGTGCTAGACAGCTTGGCCCATATAAGGAAAAAATACCCGGAGATAGATTTAGTGGCCGGCAACGTAGCCACCTCCGAAGCGGCCGAGGATCTTATAAAAGCCGGTGCGGATTGTCTAAAGGTGGGGGTCGGTCCCGGATCGATATGCACGACACGTGTGATAGCCGGTATAGGAGTGCCGCAGATAACCGCCATAAGAAAAGTCTGTTCCGTGGCGAAAAAGCACGACATACCCGTAATAGCCGACGGAGGGATAAAGTACTCGGGGGATATAACAAAGGCGCTTGCCGCCGGAGCAGATTCCGTGATGATAGGGAACCTGCTCGCCGGGTCGGACGAAGCCCCTGGGGAGGTTGTCCTCTATCAGGGGAGAACCTACAAAGTTTACCGTGGCATGGGTTCCATTGAAGCGATGAGGGCCGGGAGCAGGGACCGCTACGCCCAGGACGATGAGATGATGGAAGCTAAGCTTGTCCCCGAGGGAATAGAGGGAAGGGTTCCTTACAGGGGCAATATAGGGGCCATAGTCTACCAACTGGTCGGAGGGCTTCGTGCGGGAATGGGCTACACCGGTTCCGCGACGATAAAGGAACTTCAGGAAAACGCGAAGTTTGTAAAGATCACCAATGCCGGGCTTCAGGAAAGCCATGTTCACGATATCGTAATTACCAAGGAATCTCCCAACTACAGGATCGGGTGATAACGGTTTTCTTATCTCGTAAAGTCAGCCTCAGAAAGTGCGGTTTACCCTTCAGGGTTCTTCGGATTTTATCGCAATGGGGGAGGCGGTTGTAAATGCGGGAAAAAGTTCTTGTTCTTGATTTCGGTTCCCAGTATACGCAGCTTATCGCCAGGCGCACTAGGGAACTCGGGGTTTATTCCGAAATAAAACCCTATAACACTGCCACAGACGAAATAAAGAAAGATCCTCCAGGGGCGATAATACTCTCCGGGGGGCCCTCAAGCGTCTGGGAGGATGGTTCTCCTAGGGTGGACGGGGAAATACTGTCTTTGGGAATACCGGTTCTGGGTATCTGTTACGGGCTTCAGGTGCTGGTTTTCCAGCTCGGTGGTGAAGTTGAGCGCTCCGAGAAGAGGGAATATGGTCCCGCCGTCTTGAACTTGGTAACGGAAGACCCGCTTTTCTCGGGCGTGGAGAGGACCTCGGGAGTCTGGATGTCTCACGGCGACAGGGTTTTGAGTATGCCCGAGGGATTTACGGCGATAGCCGATACCGAGAACACGGAGTGCGCGGCGGTAAGAAACGCAGGCGGAAACATCTACGGGGTGCAATTCCACCCGGAGGTCGTGCACACGGAATTCGGAGCCCGGATACTTTCCAATTTCCTTTTTCAGGTGGCAGGGCTTGGCGGAAACTGGACGGCGGGCTCGTTCATAGAGCATTCAATACACGATATAAGGGAAAGGGTCGGGGACGGCAAGATCATATGCGGACTCTCGGGGGGAGTGGACTCCTCGGTCGCGGCTGCTCTTATTAATGAGGCGGTGGGACGCAGGCTTTACTGTATTTTCGTTGATACGGGATGCATGAGGGTTGATGAGGCTCAGGAGGTCTGTGACGCTTTTTCCGAGTTTGAGATGAATTTTATTCACGTGGATGCCTCTGAGAGATTTCTCTTTCATCTTGAGGGTGTTGAGGATCCCGAAACGAAAAGAAAGATTATGGGCGAGCAGTTCGTGAGGGTCTTCGAGGAAGAAGCTGAGAAGATATCCGGTGTCCGTTTTCTAGCCCAAGGAACGCTCTATCCCGACGTTATCGAGAGCGTGAGCGTCAAAGGCCCCTCGGCCGTCATAAAGTCCCACCACAACGTCGGAGGGCTTCCGGAAAAAATGAACCTAGAGATAGTAGAGCCTCTTCGGGAACTTTTCAAAGACGAGGTGAGAAACGTTGGCAAGGCTCTCGGGCTTCCTTCCTCTCTTATAGGCCGCCATCCTTTTCCCGGTCCGGGTCTTGCGATCAGGATAATGGGAGAAGTCACGCGCGAGAGACTCTCCATACTGAGGCACGCGGACAGCATTTTTATAGACGAGCTTAAAAAATCGAAGGCCTATGATGAAATATGGCAGGCCTTCTGCGTTTTTATCCCGGTAAAGACGGTGGGAGTTATGGGCGATGAACGCACCTATGAAAACGTCTGTGCCCTGAGGGCTGTGAGCAGTACGGATGGAATGACCGCCGACTGGTCGAAGATATCCTATGATCTGCTCGGGAAAATCTCAGTAAGAATCATAAACGAGGTAAAGGGAATAAACCGGGTCGTATACGATATATCCACAAAACCTCCCGGCACCATAGAGTGGCAGTGAAATCTAACTGACTCTCTTCTTGAATATGGCAAATTCACCCGTAATGGTGGCAAGTTCCCAACCGTCCTTACCAAGCGAGACAAGAGAATCTTCAAGGCTTCCCCTAGTGTTCTCCCTTCTTGAATCAGCCTCTTCCTTGTAGACCGCTATATCATGGTCCTGGGGTCTTTTAACAAGCACATCAGTTGAGATTACCTTGTATTCCCAGCGCTCCATTATTCTTCTTACTCTCCGGTTTCCTCTTCTTCGTCGATGAGAAGGGATGTTGCCTTGTCACTTACGTCGGGCAGGGATTTTATGTGTTTTTCGTAATCCTTCTGGGTGATATGCCCTTCTTTTATATATCTTTTGTAAATCCGTACATCAAAAAATTCTTCGTTATCCTGCATTATCCATCCTCCGAAAGAAAAACAATTCTAACCACGAGTGAGATTTTTTCAAAGACAGGGACTTCGGGCTGCCGTCAATTTCTCTCCTGCAAAAACCAGCTCCATGTTCTAAAAAGGCCTTCGCGTAAGGCCACCCGCGCGCTCCATCCGAATTTCTCGGCCGCTAGAGAGCAGTCAAGACTAATCCTTCTTACTTCCCCGGAACGCTCTTTTTCGTGAACAGTTGTAAATTCGGTTTTAGTTACCTCCTCAAGTATGTCCACTATGTCGTTTACCGAACTCTCGATAGAAGTTCCTATGTTGAAAGTTCCCTCTTGCATGAGGGTTGCGGCGAGCAGGTTTGCCCGCGAGACATCGGAGACATGCACATAATCCCTAGTTTGTTCTCCGTCTCCGAATATGAGGCAGGGTTTCCCGCTGATTATTTTCTCGCAGAAAATCCCTATCACGCCGGCCTCCCCCTCGGGGTTCTGCCTTTCTCCGTACACGTTTGAGTATCTCAGGATCACGTGTCCGAAACCATGATTCCTTGAATGATATCTTACGTAGTTTTCCGTTGAGAGTTTCGAGATTCCATAAGGGGAAAGAGGAAGGGCGGGGGTCGACTCATCGGCCGGAAGTTTCTTTGGTTCTCCGTAGAGAGCGCCTCCGGTGGATGAAAAAATGAATTTTCCGATTTTGTGATCCCCGGAGAGTCTAAGAACGTTAAGGGAACCGCCTATATTTATATCAGCGTCAAGGCTGGGGTTCTCGACGGAATTTCTTACATTTATCTGTGCTGCGTGGTGGTTGACGACTTCGGGGCGGAATTGGCGAAACGCCTTCTCGAGTCTGGCGGAATCCCTTACGTCACACTCAACAAACTCAGCTTCAGGAGGGATGTTGTCCTCAGATCCCGTTGAGAGGTTGTCGACCACTAGAACCTCGTGGCCCTCGGAGATATACGCTTCGCATACCCAAGAGCCTATGAATCCCGCTCCGCCTGTGACTATTATTCTCACTTTTTTTCCTTCCGGGTGCGGTGAAATAATAGTTTTCCCTCAGGATTTTGTCAAAAAGCGGTCTTGTGTGAATCTTGAGGACTGTTTAAATCGTTCAACAGGCAAAAAACGGGCATGCAGGTTTGTTGTTAACCTGATGCCCGTTTCTAAAAGTTATGCTCTGCCGTTTTTTGTAGTATCCCAATTACCGTTTCGTGGGAGACAGTATGCCGTCAGCATCCAAAAGATCATGGCAATCCCTAAGAGAACCGTCAGCGTCTGTAAGATATTGTTCCAGTGCGGGATGCACGGTGTCTCCGCCCATTTCACCACAGTCGCCTGCTCCTATGTCTTCTAACCCAGGAGTTCCTGCCGGTACCATTACGTATGGACAAATTACCACAGGTTGATAGTCTGTGGCGTCCGCGGCGCGACGGTAGGCGTAGCCGGCCCAGTAACCGGTATATATTGTTTCTGCATCAATACCAGAGTCGGTTTTTGCTACCAGAAAATATGCTCCGGGCCTGTCAAAATTTCCATCCGTCTCGCTTACGTAATAAGTTGAAATAGTTTCGGCATTCGTATCGCTTTCGCCTACTTTTACTCCTACCTGTATAAAGGATGCAGATCCGAAAGCGACGCCTCTTGCGGTGATCCTGACGTTGGGCTCACTGAGATCTCCGGCCTCTTCCTCGCGCAAGTCAACGTCTTCATTCGTACAATCCGTCGTACCATCCGCATTAACACTGGTGTAGAATCCTCTCATCTCAATTGGTTGCGCTTCCGCTTCGTCATCGTCATCATCACAGGATGAGAGCGCTAGCAATCCTGTAAGGCAGAACGCCACCGATAAAGCAAGAATTCCGAGACCGCGTATCCCTTGAAAACGGCGCAACGTAAGACTATTGTAAAACTTCCACATAACAAAACCCCTCCTTTTTGGACTAATAGTTCCGCTATAACACAATCAGTATAGGAAAGGTTATAGAATTTTTATTTATTTTAGGGGCCCGTTTTCGTATCAATATCCAAGGAAATTTTAGTGCTTCGGTTTGTCCGGTTTTTAAGTTATACTCCCCTCAAAACCGGTTTGCCTGCGTTCGGAATTAACGATATTTTGTTGTTCCAGAAGCGCCTGCACCTGTAAATTAACGAGTTAGATCACGATAACCGGACTTGATTAGCCATGCTTCTCGCAATTGACGTTGGTAACACTAGCATAATGGTCGGAATATTTTCCGGAGAGGAACTCGTATACAGTTTCAGGATTGATACCGACAGAACCAAGAGTCCTGACGACTACGGAATTATCTTGTTTGGAAAGATGGACGAGAAAGACATATCTCCCTCTTCGTTCAGCGGTTCCATACTTTCCTGCGTGGTCGCCGAGATGGAGGAGGGGGTGGCGAAACTGGTGGAGAAATATTTCGGTCACCGGCCTATAATCGTGGGTCCTGAGACAAGAACGGGAATGCCGATGCGGATTTATAGTCCCGAAGAACTCGGAGCCGACAGAATAGCAAACGCCGTTGCGGCTTATCACCGCTTCGGTGGAAGCGTGATAGTGGTTGATCTCGGTACGGCGACCACTTTTGACTGTGTTTCCGAAAAAGGAGAATACCTAGGCGGAGTCATAGTCCCCGGGATCGAGCTTTCCACGGTGGCGCTTTACCACGGAACTTCCAAGCTTCCGAAGGTTGATCCCGAGAAGCCCGAGCAGGTGATAGGCAAAGACACCGTCGAGTGCATACAGTCGGGTCTGTTTTACGGTTACGCATCGATGATTGACGGGCTTTGCGCGAAACTCAAAGAGGAGATTGGTTCTTCTCCCGAAATCATAATTACCGGGGGGTTTGCCGAAGCGATCTCTGAGGAGTGCGCCTGCGTGAACCAAGTCGACAAGGACCTTGCTCTCCACGGCCTGAGACTGCTCCATGAACTCAACTCTCAGATACTCTGTTAGGAAAATCGTCTCGGAAACCACCTGTTTTGTTCTTTCCTTGGAACTCAAAGACGGTCATCGCCACTGGGTTTTTCCAAACGCGCAATGGATGGACAAGAGGGAGAAGGCTATCGGGGTTGAGTTTGAAGAAAATGATCTTTGGCCTTTTCTCTGCGGGCAGTCCTCCGCGGCGAAAGCCGATTTTTTCGTTTCCGGGAGGTACGTTTCGAGTCACGAAGGTTCCTTCAGACTCTCTTTTAATCTCGATGATTCACCGCTCCTTTGGGGCAATTACGTTCTGCTCTCTCCCAGTTGGGGACGTCACTCGAAAAGAAAGATGTGGCTTCTGATTCCCTCTTCGGGGCGGGAGCGCGGACGGCAGTAGGGGGTTGTTTCAAGCCAAATCAGAGGGTGCTTGGGTGTGGATTTCCGTTTTCGGGAGGAGTTTAGTCTGCCTTTCAGATTCCTCGGATCTAGGGTCGTAAAAAATTTCCTTTTCATTCGCCAAAAACAGACCCTTCCATAGCGTGTATCCCTTTCTGTTCATGTGGAGACCGTCTTCGGTGAACAGTTCATCCCTTATATTCCCGCTTTCATCCAGCATGTGGTCGTAAACATTCAGGTAAAAGGTATTTGGTTCTCTCGACAGGAACTGTCTTACGAGATCGTTTGATGCCTCGATTCTGTCAAGAAAATGGAACCTTACGGGACTCGGTTTTATTGAGACGAAGGTAAATTTCGTGTGGGGGTAGGATTCTCTGAAGCGGTGGTAAAAATCCACAAAGAAATTCAGCACCTGTCTTGGTATGCAGCCGTCCCCTATATCGTTATCGCCCGCATAGAAAACCAGGGATTTAACGTCATTCGGTTTTATGAGCCGCTCGAAATAGTGGAGGCAGTAGGCGATTCTGGCGCCTCCGAAGCCAAGATTCATGACGTTGTAATCGGAGAAATTCCTTGCCATGACCCTCCAAAGGCGGAAACTTGAACTGCCGTAAAATACCGTCGCGTCATTCTTTTTCCCCACATGGCGTCTCTCAAGGATCCTTACATCCTGTTCAAACAGATTTTTATCGATTACTGGGGACTCTTTTTCGACCTGCTCGAAGGTTTTTAAGTTTATCTTGGTGGATTCCACCCGCCTTGCGAGTCCTGCTGCCTCTTCCACATATTTTCTGTACTCGTTTTCGTATTTACTGACGAATTCAAAGAGGCTGTCTTTGTTCTCCTCCGGGTTTTTTACGTAATCGGATACCCTGAAGGGCTTTTTTATCACTAGGGAGAACACATTCTGGTTTATTCTTTTGTCGAAGTTCGCCACGGCCACGGGAACGATGTACGGTTCGGGCGAGACGGATACGGCCAGAAGAAAAGCGCCGAGTTTGAACGAACCGGGCGATTCTTCCGTCGTCATGCTGGTTCCCTCGGGGCTTATTACTATGTTAAATCCTTTTTCCAGATGATCTTTGGCCGTTTCATAGAACTTTTTCCTCCGAGCTTTTCTCCGCTCGGGGGTTCCTTGGGAGAGATCGGATTCGTCGGTGTAAACATTTATGTGTCCGAGCCTTTCGTAGTAGTATTCGTGTCCGTATTCCTCCGCCCTTGGAACGCGTACGACGCGGATCCCGGCCTCGCCGTACTTGGCGTAAAGAACCATCGAGCTTATGAAGTGGGAATCGAGCGTAATCTGAAAATGATTGGGAAGGGTGTTATAGGGATGGTTCAGCAGATGATTGTATATGAATATGTGTCCCGGCTCATCTGGCAGATTCTCCCAGCCTTCAATTACGTAAGGAGTGCTGTTGAAGACTCCAGCGAACTGCTTGGCCGCCATGGTTCTTATTTCACTTGGAGAAAGCGACTTGGGTGCAGCGGTCACGGACTGATAGACGTTTTTTAGTCCCTCGAAAAAGTTGTATTCCTTGTAGATCTTTCCGAGAATATCGAGGCTGAGACGGGACAATTCCCTCTCAAGACTTTCGCCTTCTTTTTCCAGTCTGAACAGAAGCCGGAAAGCGTCATCCAGTGTAAGCGGACTGTTTAGCAGATGGGGCAGTTTATGGATGGGGGAGGTTACGCTTAACTGCATGGAGTTTTGCTCTATAAGGTTACTTATAGCAAGTATTTCTCGTTCGTATCTTTGCGATATGAGCCCCGCGCGGGCATTTCGAAGCCGTATTGACACCAACCACAAAAGTCTTCTTGCCAACGCCAGTGCCGAGTGGGGATCCTGATTCAGGATTTTATGAAGATTGCGGGCGCTTATGTGGTAAACAACAGAGTTTCTGCTCGCAACAGCGGTGACATCGTTTGATCCGTCCGGAGCGGCGCCCATCCATCCGACCAGATATCCGGGGAGGTTAATCAGATGAAGCGCGGCGGATTCCTCGATTCCTCCCTGTGCCCCGTCGGGAGAGAAGCACAGTGCCGCCTTTCCGTAAGCCAGTATGTCTATTCCTTTGGGGGTATCCCCTTGGTTGAATATGGGTTCGTTGTTTAGATAGTATTTTTTCTGGGTCGCTTTTGCCAGCTGGTGCAGTGTCTTGTCGGGGAAAACCTCGAAAAAAGGAGATTGCCTAAGAAGCTGAAGCGGGTTAGGTACGGATATGTATCTCCCTTCTTGGGAAAAACCGCCCGTTTTTCCCGTTTCAATGTCCCAGTTGACGTTGTTGTATTCCGCAAGCTCGGTCCTGACATGCTTTAGAAGGTTTATGCTTTTGCCGAGAACGAAAAGCAGGAATTCGCGTCCCAGAAGGGGTTCCTGATCGAAGAATTTTTCAAGATTCTGGTGACTCCACTTTAGCAGGACGCAGGGCCTCTCGCATGTGATCGTTGTGTAGTAGCGTTTGGGGGAGCGAAAACCCGACCAGCCTACGGGAGTGAATTTCTCGTCACTTTTCCCCACCGAGAATTCATTGGTTCTGTCTTCGACACTGATTGAGAAATTTACTAGGCCCTCTACGAGGAAGTAGAAAGAATGACTCGGTTCGAACTGTTTGGTGAGAACGTAGCGTTCCGGCACTTCTATCAGTTCGCCTATCTTAAGCAGGAAATCGGTTTTGTCTTTCTCGAAATTCGAAACGAACGGAAGTTCGCTGAATATCTCTCTTTTTTCCCACATAAAAATAAAATCATACCTTTTTTGTTGGCATAATATACTTTATAGCCGGAAGTCGGCTGACCGTCCGGATAAGACCAAGGGCTTTTTCGCAATTTTGTTAGAAACAATTTACATTGTTTGGAAAAACTACAGAAACTTTTTCCAAGGAGACTCAGGTGATAAAACGTATGGTGATGTGGAAACTGAAGGATTCACACGAAGGAATGAGCAAGGATGAGCTTATTGCCAAGTTCGAACAGAAAATAGAGGGATTGAAAAGCGCTGTTCCGGAGATAAAGACTATGGAGCTTGGCAAGAGTTTTAGCGAACTTCCCGTCGCGTACGATGTAGCTCTCTATTCTGAGTTCGACTCGAAGGAAGATTACGAAGTTTTCCTGAAGCATCCCGAGCACTTGAAGGTCGGGAAGTTCATCCGGCAGATAAGAACGGACGTGGCTCTTGTCGAATACGAAACGTGATTTTCTTGGGTCCGCCGTGCTTCGAATAAGGGGATATATCGAGCACAGACACCCTGTTATCCGCTTTTATCGGCATAATATGCTCTGTTGTCAAAAGCCGGATAGCTGCCTAGACAGGATGGGGGCTTTTTCGCAATTCCGGAAAAAATGGTTTATACTGTTCGGTACGGATATTTTTCCAAGGAGACCTAAGTGATAAAGCATATAGTGATGTGGAAGATCCAGGAGTCGCACGAAGGTGCGGACAAGAGTGAGCTCATGGACAGGATCAAGGAGGAACTTGAAGGGCTCAGAAATGTCATTCCTGAGATAAAGACAATGGAGATCGGCAGGAATTCTAACGAACTTCCCACATCGTTTGATATCGCTCTCTATTCCGAGTTCGAATCGCAGGAAGATCTCGAGGTCTACAAGGAGCATCCCGAGCACCAGAGGGTCGCGCAGTTCGTTCGGCAGGTAGCTATAGATGCGGTTGTTGTCGACTACGAAACGTAATTTTTCTGGTTCCGTCTAGCGGTTGAATAAGGAGATATATCAAGTGCGGACACCCTGTTATCTGCGTACATGTGGTAACCGAGCGTGGCTATCATGGCCGCGTTATCAGTGCAAAGAGCGGGCGAGGGGATAAAAACATTTATTCCTTTGCTTCTTATTCTCTCTTCGCTTAGCTGCCTTAACCTTGAGTTGCAGGCTACTCCGCCTGCTAAAACGACGCCTTCCACTCCGTTTTTCCTCGTGGCATTAAGCGTCTTGTCAATAAGAGTTTCCACTATGGCTTCCTGATACCCGGCGCATACGTCAAAGAGGCTCTCTTCGCTTTTAACCGGGTTTTTCCTTATGTGGTTAAGAAGAGCGGTTTTAAGCCCGCTGAAACTGAAATCAGGGGATTCATTGTTAAACGGTCTTGGAAAACTGATAGCGTCGGGGTCGCCGTTTTTTGAAAGCCTGTCTATTTCGACTCCTCCGGGATATCCGAGCCCGAGGGCTTTCGCTCCCTTGTCAAAAGCCTCCCCCGCGGCATCGTCTCTCGTGCTTCCGAGCAGTTCGAAGTCAAGAAAGCCCCTTACCATGTAAAGGTTCGTGTGTCCTCCGGAAACTATGAGTGCGACAAACGGGAAATCAATTTCGTTCTCCAGATGCGCCACTGCTATGTGCGATTCCAGATGGTTTACTCCCACAAGGGGTTTCCCATGGGAGAATGCAAGGGCCTTCGCGGTCGAAATTCCGACCATGAGCGAACCTATGAGTCCGGGTCCCTGGGTTACCGCTATGGCTTCAACTTCCCCCGCTGAAGTCTCGGCAGTCTCGAGTGCTTGATTGATTACCTGGAGAATTATTTCCGTGTGCATGCGCGACGCTATCTCCGGGACGACTCCGCCAAAGGCGTTATGAACGTCGATTTGAGAGGAAACTACGTTTGAGAGCATCTGTTTTCCGTCTCTTACCACTGCTGCGGAAGTCTCGTCGCATGACGTCTCAATACCCAAAATGAGATAAGACATAAACCGAACCTCTTTGATGAACTGGATAATAACTTTACCCAAGTGTTCGATTTAGTGAACGGGAAGGGCTTTCGGTTTTACCCAGTTTCCATGGGAAGGTGTTCCGGTTAACATTCGGTGGGTTGTGAGTGTTTTTATGTTGTAGAGGTTTTGATGCCGAAGATCTTCAGGATACTGATTCCATCTCTTTTTATTTTTCTTTTGTCTGCCTGCGGTTGCGGGGAAAGAACCGCCCCAGGCGAGCGTGTTGAGGTTCCATCAGAATCGATATCCGAGGAACCTCATTCGGAACCAATGCCTACTGAAACTCTTGGGGAAACACCGCCCCTGGAGATTCCCGTGGACCCAATGCTCTCGGGCATATCCCTTCCCGGGGATTTTTCGATCTCCCTTTATTCAAACGAAGTACCCGGTGCACGTTCGCTTGCTCTTGGAGCCGATGGCACATTGTTTATCGGTACTAGGTCTAAAACCGTGTATGCCCTTAGTGATACGGATGGCGATAACTACGCCGAAACTGTCCATATAATTGCGGACAACCTCAATACTCCAAACGGTGTTGCGTTTCGGGATGGGGCACTTTATGTTGCGGAAATAAGCCGGATTCTCCGCTATGACGGGATCGAAAGCCGTCTCTCATCTCCTCCAGCCCCCGTAGTCATCATTGATACGCTTCCTAGGGATACGCATCATGGGTGGAAATTCATCCGGTTCGGACCGGACGGAAGACTCTATGTTCCGGTCGGAGCGCCGTGCAACGTCTGCAAAAGGGGCGACGAGCGCTACGCAGCGATCCTGAGGGTCAATCCCGACGGAACGAATCTTGAGGTTTTCGCCCATGGAGTGAGAAACACCGTGGGTTTTGACTGGCATCCGGAATCTGGTGTGCTTTGGTTTACAGACAACGGAAGGGACAACATCAGCAGAGACCAGCGAATTAATGATAACAGCCCTCCGGACGAACTTAACCGTGCCGGGGAATCCGGACTTCATTTCGGTTTTCCTTACTGCCACGGGGCGGATGTCCAAGATCCGCAGTTCGGTTCGGAGCGCAGTTGTGATGAATTTACTTCTCCCCAGTGGGAGCTTCCTGCGCACGTTGCGGCGCTCGGCATGCGCTTCTATATGGGCTCCATGTTCCCCGCGTCTTGGAAAAACGTGATCTTCATCGCGGAGCACGGCTCATGGAACAGAATCGTGCCCATAGGTTACAGGGTGACCTCAGTGCGCCTCGACGAATTGGGGAACGCGGCTTCATACGATGTGTTCGCCCATGGGTGGCTTGGGAGTGACGGAACTGCTTGGGGAAGGCCAGTTGACGTTCTAGTTGCCCCCGACGGAGCACTGCTCGTATCCGATGACCGCAGGGGAGCCGTTTACAGGATTTCTCGCTGAAAGATCGGGGCATCACCAAGGCATTTTTGTTATCCAAATTATTGGGAATTATAAACTTTACTTGACAAAATACAACCATGTTTGATAAAATAATTCCGTCTGTCAATTTAGTACAAGGCGGAAAAATGAAAAACAGAACCATTTTTATCCGTGATAACCTTGAAGTTATGCGAGGTATAGCCGATGAATGTATAGATCTCATTTATCTGGACCCACCGTTTAATTCCAACCATGATTATGCCGCTCCTATAGGTAGTCAAGCCGCGGGTGCGGAATTCAAAGATACATGGGGATTATCAGATATAGACTTGGCATGGCATGGAGAAATAGAAAGTCAATATCCTGGTCTTTATAAACTCTTGGAAACTACAAGAGAGATACACGGAAAGTCTATGATGAGCTATCTCATTTACATAGCCATCAGGATTATGGAAATGAAGCGAATTTTGAAACCTACAGGTTCTATCTATCTTCATTGTGACCCCACTGCTTCTCATTACTTAAAATTGCTCATGGATGAAGTTTTCGGAAGGAAATTTTTCAGAGATGAAATTGTATGGAGAAGAAATGAATCAGGGGCCAAAGGGAGTCAACACGCGTCGAAACGTTGGGGTAATAATGTAGATCATTTGTTGTTTTATACGAAAGGAAAAAACTTCCAATTTGATCCGCGCATAATCAAAAATTTAACAGAATCGGAAATCAATAATATGTTTCCTAAAATCGACGAATATGGAAACCGATACAACACTAAAACAACAGCTTGGCGGTCGCCGTCTATGGGAGATCGCCCTAACTTATGCTATGAGTTTCGGGGCCATTATCCACCATATTCAACAGGATGGAGAATGAAATACGAGAAAATGGAAGAAGAATATCAAAAAGGTAACATTGTTGTTACAGAAGAAGGGTTAGAGCGAAGATCGTATATGAAATATTATGCTGGTGTGTCACCCGGCAATTTATGGGTTGAGACAGAATTACTTCTTGGGGCACGATCAAAAGAACGCACCGGATACCCAACGCAAAAACCATTAAAATTGCTAGAGCGGATAATTAAAGCGTCAAGTAATGAGGGTGATATGATACTTGATCCTTTCTGTGGTTGCGCCACAACTTGTGTTGCCGCTGAGAAATTAGATCGTAAATGGGTAGGTATAGATATATCCCCTAAAGCTGCTGAACTTGTAAAATCGAGAATGCAAAACGAACTGGGATTTACCATTCTCAAGTTAATCCACCGAACCGACATTCCTACCGATCGCGGAGGTAAACGTTCAAGAGATATTAAGAATATTCTGTACGGTAAACAGGAAGGAATGTGTAGTGGTTGCGGACACTGGTACAGAATAAAGGATTTTGAAGTAGATCACATAGTACCTAAAAGCAAAGGTGGTTCAGATACAGACGAGAATTTACAACTGCTTTGCGGATACTGTAACAGGATAAAAGGCGACAGAACACAAGAATACTTGATTTCGCAAGTGAGGAAATAAATCTAAAAAGGTGAGTAAATTCGCAAAACATTCAAAAACCAAATTTTTAACGCGAGCGGAGATATCCGCGGAAAAACTGTATTTTGAGATACAAATAAAGGAAAACAGGTTTCTGGTATCCGCTTGCGAATATGATAAGAAAAAATTTGAAGGAGTGATACATCCCTTTCAGTTAGACAAAGTAAGCCATATAGAAGTGGAATCACAACCAGGCGGGAAGGTTCTGCTTTCTCTCGATTTGTACGAGGAAACAAAATGAAAAAAGCCATGATAGACAAAGAACGAGACCTTAAAGGAGCAACCCCGGAAACGCTGGCTAAAGCCTTGTTACGCCCTTGCCAGGGAAGAAAGCCCGTTGTCCCGGACAAGGTCCCTGTAGAGAAGGTTGCGTCCCATAAGTCCGGCAACGGTGAAACGCATTTGAAGGAGGGTTCCTGAATCCCGCATATTATGCTTACCCGCGAATTCCTGAATATACCGATCAAGGTGCTTAGGGCTGATCTTGTGGAAAGTCCCTTTGTGCGCCCTTTTCAGTCCGGCCCAGAAAGATTCGATACCGTTGGTATGAGCCATACCCTTGACGAACTCCCCGACACTATGGTTTACGGATTTATGATTGGGAAGCCCACTGTAACTCTTATGGTTGTCGGTATAGACCTTAGCGTCAGGGGAAGTGTTGTTTCGTATAAAATCCTGTACTGTTTCCTTTTCCCTGTTGGGAACTCGCTTGGCAACAACTCTATTGGATTTCCTGTCCTTTATTCCAATTACTACGGTTTTGCCGGAAGGGCCTTGCACATGGCTTCTCTTATTGTCATGCTTGTTTCTATCCTTACCGCCCATAAAGGTTTCGTCAGCTTCAACAGGGCCTTGAAAATTGTTGTTTCCTTCGGTTTGCCATGCTTCCCGTATCCGGTGAAGCATGAACCACGCCGTGGGTTGGGATACCCCTATATCTCTGTGAAGTTTCATGCTGGACACGCTTTTAAGGCTTGTAAGGCAAAGGTAGATAGCCAACGCCCACTTTTGAAGGGGGACGTTAGAACGGGCAATAGCGGTTCCGGTACGGACGCTGAAATAACTCCGGCAATCCTTGCACCAGTAGGGCATGGGTTTGGCGTTAGGAACTTTCCTTGTTTCCACGCTTCCGCACTTGGGGCAAAAACGGGAATCGCCCCAGATAATGGATTCGAACCAGCGAGTGGCCGTTTCTTCGTCAGGAAACATTTTCATAAGTTCAAGAAGATCTATTCCCTCCCTGTAAGCCTTACCGGGAGCTTTAAATGTTTTCTTTTTCATCATGGTAATAATATACAT